>JBDTMO010000181.1:0-9229 GCA_039934235.1 bacterium
CGTCACGGGACCGCGCAAAATCCTGGTTGCTCCCTATCACTATCTCTGCGACGGGCAACTCACGAACTGCGTTTCGCAACCGGGCACCGATCGCGGGCTCGATGCGCAAGGCGACAAGATGATGGCGCGTCTCGTCTATCGACGCATTGGCAATCAGGAGTCCATCGTCGGCGTACACTCGGTGAATACATCGGCGAGTGGCGGTGGCGTGCGCTGGTACGAGTTCCGAGTCGCCAAGGATCGCGCTGTGACGCTCTACCAACAGGGCACGTATGCGCCCGAAGGCTTTTACCGGTGGATGGGCAGTCCCGCGATGGATGCGAAGGGGAACATTGGCATCGGCTACTCTTTTGGCGGATCGCCGAACTTTGCGGGCCAGCGGTTCGCTGGACGTCTTGCGTCAGATCCGAAAGGCACGCTGACGCTCCGCGAGACGATACTCGCTGAGGGAGAGGCCGCGCAGACAAACACGCTGCGCTGGCAAGACTACACGCAGACGGCGGTCGACCCGTCCGACGACTGTACCATCTGGTACGTCGGCGACTATCTCCGAAAGGATGCAACGAGCTACTCGTCGCGCATTGGCGGATTTCGAATGCCCGGATGCGGAGCCGCGAGGTAAACGGTGACCGGTGAACGGTGAACTGATCACCGTTCACCGGTCATCGAGTGCGTTTTACGCGATGGACAGAAGCGGCCGCTGCTCACCAGCCTTCGCCTCGCTCGGCACTGCGACGGCAGACGCCGCAGATTGCCGCCGCAACAACACCGGTAGTCCGCTACCACGCACGATCTTGTCCGCCATACTGCCAATCAGGAGTCGCGATGCGCCTCTTCCGTGCGTCGACATTGCGATGAGGTCCGCGCCGATCGAGTGCGCGACGTCGAGGACGGCTCGCGCCACCCCGCTCGAGACGACGGCCTTCTGCGTTACGTTCGCGCAGCCGCGCTCCGCAAGCATCCGCGCCACGCCGGCGAGGTGGTGATTGACGTCCGTGACCAAGCCAGCGGTCGCGACTTCATCGGGAATCGGCGTCGGATAGACATAGCCGATCGCAGCGTCCGCCGTCACGAGCGGCACTGGTGGCACCACTTGCAGAAGCACGATGCGAGCACCGCTGCTGCGCGCCAGCGTCGCGGCCGCGTCGATGATCCCCAATGCCTCGGGTGACCCGTCAACTGGAATCAGAATGGTGCGAAACTCCGTGGACGCGTGATCGAGCGCCACGCCTTCCACGGGCCTTTGCATAAGCACAGGAATGCACGAATTCCGAATCACGCCGTCCGCCACGCTGCCCAGCCATGCGCGGCTGAAGCCTGTCCGTCCATGTGAGGTCATCACGATGAGATCAGCTCCGATCTGCCGCGCCCGCGCGATGATTCCCGAAACGGCTTCTCCACGGAGGACGGCGTGCGACGTAGATACGCCGACACTGCTCGCGATCTCCCGCGCGAAGTCCTGAACGTATTGCTCCTCTGCCTTGATCTGTACGCTCTCCAGTTGGTGTTCCTCGCCGAATGCCGCGAACTGGTCTGTCTCGTGCACGAGCACGACATCGACCTCCGCACCGCAGGCGCGCGCCAAGGCGCCAACCCGGCCCACCGCCTGCTCGGCGAGCGCGGAGCGATCGAGCGGGAGCAGTAGTTTCGTGAACATGAATCCCTCCATGAAGTTGAGCTACTCGCTGTAGTAGGTCGTGATGAACCAGGCAAACAGTTCCGCGTAAACGAGCGTCGCCTTGTGTGCCTCAGGGTCTGCGCCGAGTGATGGACTCCATCCGCAGCCGCCACGACCCGCCAATACCGACTTTAGGGCGATTACTGCTCGTTCCGGCGGGAGCCCGTGTCGCCGTACCTTCGCCGCAACCTCCACAGTCGCTCGGCGAAGGACCGCCATGGCGTCACTCGATGCTTCGTCGACAGCGGCGGCGAAGGCGCGCACCACAAATCGCCACTCCTCTGCATCAGGAGGAGACAGGCTCCGCTGCGATGCGTTGGACTCCCAGGCTTCGGCTGGTTTACAGCTCATGGCGTTCCTTTCCGGTTAACCGTCCACCGAGCACTCCGGGGCGCTCAACGCCTTGCCGGACGTTTCCGCGTGCGATCGCGCGAGGTGTAATCGGTAATCGCAGTGTTCGAACAAGCGCGGCGTCATGACCATAGAGGTCCGGATAGAACATCGGTATATCCGCGTCGTCGGTGACGACCGTCGCGTACAGGACATAGACCGGCAGCGGCTGGTCGAGTGTTACGCGCAGCGGCGGTTCGCCCTCCCGCATCGAGTCTTCGATGCGATCGCTGGCCCACTCGGGCTGTCCCTCCATCACGAATTCCGCGAGCCGATTGGGTACGAGATCGTGGATGGCATGTGGTACTCCGAGTGCGAAGCCAAGCGACCGTGCATCGATGCGGCCGCGATGCGCATGGTCCATGAATCGCATCGCCGCCAGAGACATCGCCGCATCAAACGCGATCAGGCTTGAGTCCTCGGCCATGCCAGAGGCAATCCGCTGCGCCAGCAGTTCCACGTCGTAGTCGGATGGACGGAGTCCGCGCGATTCGGCGGCGGCGAGCGCACCGAGGAACGCTTCGGCCTGCGGCGTAAGTATCCCACCCTTGAGCCAGAGCGCGTGCCCACCACTATCGCCACACAAGCGGACAAGTGCCGTGCGATAGCGAGCGAAGTCGGGCCGACGCGCGCCGATGATGTCGCCTGCGACAATCGCTCCGCGCACGGTACGCAGTGCTGATGGCGACGCTGGCTGCTGCGCCGAGCCTTGTGACCCCGCAACGCAGAGCAGAGCACTGCACAGCATGGTGGCGATGCCACTGCGCGTCCGAGCCTTATGCGACGTCCTGATCGGTGCCATGACTCACGTCCTTCGCATGCCGCTCAGGGAGCTGTTCCAACCACCTGTGCGAGATCCGACATCGAGAGAATTCCAGCGAGGTGTCCCTGATCGAGGATCACCAGTCGGTGAATGCCCAACCGCCACATGTAGCGCGCGGCCTCACCGACGTCAGCGTCGGATGACAGGGAGCAGATGTCGCGGGTCATCACCTCGTCGACGGTGTGGTCGCTGAAGAGATCGGCCGGCTGTGAGTCGTCCATGACGAAGGGTTCGTCCTCGCGTGGGTCGTTCTCGGGCAACCGGTCGTTGAAGAAGAGCGAGACGGCTTCGTCCTCGAACTCCCTTGGGCTCCGCTCCTCGAAACCCTGATCGGACGGGGCGACGTCTGCCGATCGCACCTCGTTCGATGCGATGAATTCGAGCAGGTCAGTTGCGGACACCACGCCGACGAGTGTATGACCGGCGAAGACTGGCGCACCACTGATGTGGTGCCGAGCAAACAGGTCGGCGGCCTCTCGCATGGTGGTCTCAGGCGTCACGGTGAATACGTGTCGCGTCATCACATCGCGGATCAGCAGCACTTGGCCCTCCCTTGGGCTCTCGTCGAAGCCAACGTTTCGTTCCTGTTTGAATGGTGTCGGGGTGCAGATCGTCGCGCTGTCGGAGGTTCGCGCCAGATGGCGTCAGGAGTTTTGCGCGACGCACGCAAACGGCTTACGTCGGCCGGTGGTCGACACCGAACGAAACCACTCCATGACGGCGCGTAAATGCCATCGACAGCATGGCAATTCCCGCGATCGCGACATAGACGCCGATGATGACTCGCAGCATCGCGGGATTTCCGGCGAAGAACAACGCGGCTGTCCCGAACAGCACCGACGTGATCGCCGACGCGAGCACGGGTGGAATGATGAATTGTGGTGGAGCGTGGCGAGTACCGTACCGCGCGAAATCTTCCTCGACGATCAGGCCGGCCTCGACAAATCCCACCATCGTCGTAAACACCGCCATGAGGGCGATGAACATCACCGCAGTGACCGGAAAATAGGGAATGCCAGGCCACATACGCACGGCGAGGCCGGATACCGTCCGGCCAACGGCGTCGATGAGGAGCACGGCAGCCAGACTGCCCAGATGCCGCTTCTTTTCGCGCACACTGCTGCCGAACAGTGTGAGCGCAGCGCCGAAGCCAACGACGCCATCGACGATCAGGTACAGCGAGAGCAGCGCAAACACTGCGCTCCAGTTGACGGCCGGGTTCGTAAGTAGACGGGCGCCAAACCACAACCCGACGAGACCGCGGATGATCAGGAGTGCGCGCATGTTGTCCTCGCGTTGGCAATGCTTCACGCTACGCATTCATCAAATGCCAACCAGCGGGGACGATCTGTACATCGTGTCGGGAGCATTACCGAGGCACGCGACCCGCAGCCCGAACGCGCGCTGCGCAGCATTGTCCCCCTGCGAGTGCCTCGGTTATCTTCCAGACCGTAGACGTAGCACAGCACCGATGTTCCTTGGGCAGGTGTCTGAGTGGTTGAAGGAACCGGTCTTGAAAACCGGCGGACCCTCACGGGTCTCGTGGGTTCGAATCCCACCCTGCCCGCTTTTGTCGTCCTCCACGCGAAAGGCAACCCGTGGGTCGTAAGATTGGTGGTGCCGCATTGCTGCTCATCGCGGCCCTCATGCTCCTCGGCTTCGCCCGCTCCAGCGCCGGTCTTGGCTCACCGACAGCGTTATTTGCATTGCTCCTGACGGTCGGCCTGCCCGCCGTTGGCGGCGTCGCACTGCTTCGCGGATCGCTCGGCGGCAACTCGAAGGCGCGCATGGCGCAGTTGCGGCAGCAGACCATCGACGCGGAAATCCTTCGGCTCGCCATGCAACATCAAGGGCGCCTTACTGCCGTCGAGGTCGCGAGCGCACTCGCGCTCGATGGCGCCGAATCGAAGAGCGCACTCGACGACCTCGTGAACCGGCAGGTCGCGGACCTCGAAGTGTCGGACGAGGGCGTGTTGATCTACACCTTCCATGATGCCCGTTACTTCGACGGAGATCCGGGCGCGAAGGATCGGCTCCGTGGCTGACGTCGTGGCGCAGATTCCGTCCAGGCCATTCGAGGCGCGACTGCCCTGCCCCGTCTGCCTCGGCGTCCAGATGGAGAAGGTACACCTGGGCGGCGATCGGTCTCACCTCATGCTTGACCACTGCGCCCGCTGTGGCGGGGTCTGGTTCGAAAAGGGCGAGGCACAGCAACTCTCGCAGTTTTCGCCATCCGAGTTGTGGAAGCACATTCCACCTCGCGAAACGATTCCGCGCCCACCATGTCACGGCTGTGGCGCGCCGCTCGATCGCGACGCCGAACGGTGTGCCGTGTGCGCGCGGAAGAATGAAATCGCGTGCCCTGTCTGCGACAAAACAATGGAGCGCCGACAGCACGCTGGTCTCACGCTCGACGTGTGTTCACGCTGCAAGGGCGTGTGGTTCGATCACGCGGAATTGAAGAGCGTCTGGTCGTTGTCCGTCGCGGAGTTCTCGAGAAGTCGCGGTGCACGTATGACGCAGTCCGCGGGAAACGCGGCGGCTATCGGCGGCGACATCCTGCTCGAGTCGCTCTTCTGGGCCCCAGGCCTTACCATCAACGCCGGCGCGGCGGCCGTCGGAGGACTTGGTCAGGTTGCGGGCGCCATCGGCAGCGTCTCGCTCGACGGCGCCGCGAACGCCGCAATGGGTGCGGCGGAGGTCGTGGGTGGCGCTGCCGAGGGGCTTTTCGAGATGATCATGGATATCATCAGCTCGATTTTCGACGGCTGACTGCGCGCAACCTCGTCAGCGGCGCGTCGTCGTCTGCGCCTTCTCCCTCGCCACGATCCATGCGTTGAGTAGCTGAGGGCGCACGTCATTCGCCTCCCGCGTGGCGAATGGCGCGAGCACATCGAGCGTGCGGCGCGCGCCAACCACGTCGCCGAGTTGCAACTTGGCAACGACGGCGCCTTCGCGGAGCACGTCGACGGGCATCCAGAGATCGCCCTTTACGGCAAGTGGAACCAGCAGCTCCGATGCGCGCCACGCCTCGACAAAGTCCCACGCGGCCAGCCCGTGCAGAAATGCGATGCTCGCGCGCGCTCCGGTGGGTGCGTGTTGCGCGTCCATGTAGTGCTGCAGCGCTGCGTAGAACGCCGTGTCAGCAACACCGGACGTGCCGCCGCCGCGCAATTCCTCCGCCTCGCGCACTGCCCCGGTCCATACGCGCCAATCAACGGGCGCTGCGTTACTGGCAATCAGGCGATCCACCGAGCGTGATCGCTCTGCAGCCGCAAGCATCGGCGCAGGCGCTCCGTCAAAGCGACCGTCGCGCTCACGCGCTGCGAGCTCCATCGCCTCGAGTCGCGGTACGAAGTTGATCGGCGTGTAGCGCTCACCGGTCACGCCTGAACGACGCGCTTCCATGATTGGCGCCAGGGCAAAGCGATCGCTGACGAGTCCGACAAACCCCGTGGCGCCCTCGTTCATATACCGCGTCTTCTCCGCGCCGAGATCGAGCGTGGGATAGAAATCAGAATTGCCACCACCGCCGCGCACCAGCGGCGCGAGCGTCGCTGCATCCACCATGTGCAGCGCATCGAGGATTGGATGCGTGAGTGGAAACACGCGCCGCAACGCGTCGGCTACTGGCGGAAGCTCGAACACCGACCAGTCAGGTTGGTCCAGCACGGGTTGATTCGTCGCGACGATGAGGATGTCGCGATTGCCCACCGCGTAGATGGTGTAGGCAGGAAAATTCTCCGCCACGGCCCGAACGACGCTGAGCACCAGTCCATCGTTGATCTCGGAGAGATGGAGCCATTGTCCAAACACGCCGGTGGGCGTGAGAAAGCGACGGACGTGCGCGTAGAACTCCGTCGTGAACAAGCCGGACACACCGGCAACCCACGGCGTGGATGGCTCGGACAGGATCATGTCGTAGCGCGCGCCCTGCGACGCGAAATAGGATCGCGCGTCGTCGATCGCAAAGATCGAGCGCTTGTCGTCAAAGACATTCTTGTTCGCCGGATAGAACTTCCGGGAGCCACGAATCATTTCCGGCTCGATCTCGATGGTCACCAGCTGCTTGAGATTCGGATCTTGCAACAACGTGTGCGAGGACATTCCGGATCCCTGTCCGATCACGGCGGCGGTCCGCGCGTGCGGTGCGTGCGCAAGCAGGATCAACGGCAGCAGCATTTGCGTTGATGCGTCGTGCGTAAACGCCTTCCGCACATCCGGTGGGTGGAACCACTCCGGCCCCAGCGACGCGTCGGGCTTGCCGTTCGTCGCCATGGACAGACCGCCGCTGGACAGAATGCGCCGCACGCTCACCGTTGCGGTACGCCCTTCCGCGTAAAACTCCATGTCCGAGTGACGCGGCGCCTGCGCGCTGCCATACCGGAACACGCCACTCGTCATGACGCCGCGATCGAAGTCTGCTCGTGCGCCAATCACGAAGAGCAGTCCGACTGCCGCAAGTGCCGGTGCCCAGCGTTTCCATTCGGGCCACCAGTGGGTGCGTCCCGTGTCCCACACGAGCAACACCACGCCAAGCACGACGTCGATTGCCGCGCCGCCGATGAGCAGCCACTTGAGCCCCATCACTGGCAAGAGTACCAGCGCCGCGAGTGTGACACCGACAATCGAACCCAACGTGTTCACCGCATACACGACGCCGATTGCGCGCTCGCCATTTTCACCGCGCATCAGCAAGCGCGTGATGAGCGGTAGCGTCATGCCGGCACAGAACGTGGCCGGAAGCATGACGACGAGACAGATCGCGTATCGCGACAAGCTGAATGCGCGATACCCAGCGGGAGAGCGCGTAAAGGCCGCCATGAAGTCGGCCATCCATTGAAACGACTGCACGTAGAGCGGAAGCGTCGCCACCGCGAGCGCGCCCATCGCGAGTTGCACAAACCCCAGCGTGCGCACGGACGCCGCGCCGCGATCGCTGCGTCGCCTGATCGCGAGTGCACCGCACGCAAGGCCGAGGATGAACGCAGACAGCATCAGCTCGAACGAGTGCGTGGCCGAACCGAGAACCAGCGACAGCATGCGAATCCAGCCGATCTCGTAGATGAACGACGAGATGGCGGTTCCGAAGCTCACCGCGAGCAGAAGCGCAGTGAGTCGCCTGCCAAGCGGCGGGACCGTCGCATCACTTGGGGATTCGCCTGCGGCCGGGGAGAGTGGTGTTCCGCGCTCTGCACTCTCGCTGACGACGCCTTGCACAGTGCGACGCGACACGATGAATACCGCGGCCGCCACGATCAGGTTGATCGCTGCCGCGGCAGCGAGCGTCCCCGGAAGCCCAGCCATCTCGATCAGCACGAATCCCGCGAGCAACACGCCAGCCGATGCGCCAAGACTGTTCGCGAAATAGAGCAGCGAGATCGTTCGCCCGGCCCGCTCGGCGCGTATGCGGAGCGCACCGGCGGTCATGAGAGGAAATGTTGCGCCGAGCAGCACGGACTGCGGCAGAATCAGCAACGCGGCAATGAGCCATTTCGCGAACGTGTGCATCGCGCCAGGCCCCAACGCCGGAAAAAGCGAATCGTACGCTGCGTGCGTCGCCCAGATGAAGGCGTCGTGAAACACGAGTCCGATGATTCCGACCGCCAGCTCTACAAGCGCATAGAGCAGGAGTGGTTGGCGCACACGTTCTGATCGGCGTCCGACAATCATCGCTCCGGCGGACATGCCGCCGAGGAAGATGACGAGGACGAGCACCTGCGCGTAGGCGCTGTGTCCGACGAACAGACCGAGGTAGCGCGTCCAGATCGACTCGTAAATAAGGCCGGCGGCGCCGGAAAGTACGAACATCACGCAGAGGAAGATGAGCATGGATTCAGGACTCCTCGCATGGTCTGCCGTCACGATGCATCGGTTGTAGGTCGCTACGTTTCGGACGCGAGGGCTCCCTTCGGCGGGACGCGACCTCGCTCCGAGGCTCGCGCAAACTGCCGCGCGAGCCTCTCCGCTCAGCGCAACACCCGCCTGCGTAACCCCTCGCGTCCTCGGATCTTCGCGCGCGCGGATCGTAAACAATTGACCGCGCCGCAGTTCGACGGCCATGCTCGGAGGGAGGGAGTCCGTGTTCGTGGAGACGGTGTCTGAGCGAGCTCGGGGCGGAACGGCCCGAGCGTCTACGCGAAGTCCGCCGTCGGAACGAATGCGGACGCCCGACCGTCGCGAGAGTTGTTTGGGCGAGGCCGAATTGCGCGACAAGACGACGACCAAGCGCGAAGGTTGCCGCCATCACGCGTGGGCGGTTACATTCCACGCTGGCCGCACTTCACGTTGCGTCCTGGAGGGGTGGCCGAGAGGCTGAAGGCACCGGTTTGCTAAAC
>JBDTMO010000182.1:0-9200 GCA_039934235.1 bacterium
GGAGAGCGCTGCCTTTGCAAGGCAGAGGTCATCGGTTCGATCCCGATACGCTCCACTCGATGCAATCCCTGGTCACGACGATGTCGTGCCGGGTCAGAATGTGCAAATGGACGGCGGCTCACACGGAAGCATCGTGGGGTCGCCGTCTTGTCATGCGTACCCGTCGCGGTACGTGAGCGGTGAGTCGTCCCCCACGAATGTCTTGCTCTGGGGCGTTTCAATCTCCGATGCGGTTCCTCTCGGAGACTCAAGGCCGGAAGGGAATGCCACTAGGGCCACATTTCGTTGAACTGTGTTGAATACGCACAAAACACAATAAAAGGGCCGACATGAAAGCCAAATGGTGTAGAAACAGCACGCTTTGTCGCACATTTAGTCAATAATGACGCGTTCTTGCTTGACTGACGCAGTCAACGGTTGCACTATACAAGCACGACAGTGCGCGGGTCATCGAGCAAATGAGCGACAAGATCTTTTCAGTCAATCTTTTGTTCGAAAGTCGATCTTTTTCGGAACACTCGGCGCCAGCGGACCCACGTGCCCCGCATGAGCAGCGCAGACGAGAACGAATTCGCGCTCGGCGCGCTGTACCGGATCAGGGCTGTTTTGCTGGACACCATTCAGACGGACGGAGTTACGTCATGCGTAAGATCAACACCCGGAACTTTCAATTGGCGACCCGCTCCACTCCACGGGACGTCAACCGGCGCATCGTGCTCAATCTCATCCGGGAATACCAGCCGATCTCGCGTGCGGAGCTGGCCCGGCGGATGAGTGTCCGCAGGGGGACGCTCACACCGCTCGTCCGCGAACTCGTTGAGAGTGGCGTCGTGTTCGAAAAGGGAACCGCTCCGACCGCGCGTGGCCGTCGGCCGACGATGCTGTGTGTTCGCACGCGCGGACGGCTGGTCGTCGCCGTGGATGTTCGGTCCGGACGATCGTCGATCGCGCTCAGTGATGTGAGCGGACGTATGCTCGCCCGCGAAACGTTCGACACGCCCGCCTCGCCAAGCCAGCTCGCAGAGTTGCTCGCTGGCGAAGTGACGCGCCTCCTGCGTCAGCACGCGCCCAATGGCGCCGAGGGATGCCAGGGTATCGGCATCGTGCTGCCGGGCATGGTCGACAGAAAGACTGGGCGCCTTATTTATGCACCGAGACTCGGTTGGCGCGACGTCGATCTCAGGGCGGCGGTGGCATCTCGCCTCGGACTCAAGGTCTTCATCGAAAGCGCGCCAATCGCGTGTGCGCTAGCTCGCCTCTGGCTGGAGCCAGAGGCGACACGCTCCGTGAACAGCTTTGCCTACGTGAGCGTTTCCGAAGGCATCGGCGTCGGTCTCGTGGTCAACGGCGAAATGCTCCGCGGCGAAACACATACTGCCGGCGAGTTCGGGCACGTGTCCCTCGACTCCTCGGGGCCGGACTGCGTCTGCGGGCGGCGTGGATGCTGGGAAGCGCTCGCGTGCAACGCTGCGACGGTCGAGCGCTACGCGGACGCCTTGACCGGCGCGCCCAAGACCTCCGACGAAAGGCCTCGTCGTACGCGGAAGTCCTCATTCCCCGGCATCGAAGAAGTGATCCGGCGAGCTCGCGGGGGAGAGCCGGCTGCGATTCAGGCACTCGCTGAAACGGGCGCGCACATCGGGCGCGGTCTCTCCCTCATCGTCAGTGCGTTCAACCCAGGACGCATTTATGTCGGCGGTGAGATCACCGAGGCATGGGACATTCTCGAAGGCCCGATGCGCGCCGCGCTCCGAGGAGGAACGATTCCCGGAAGCGCCGGCGCAACACACGTCGTGCCCGACAGCAGCCTCGCGGAGTATCGGCTACTCGGCGCGGTCGCGCTCGTAACCGCGCCAGCCTATGCTGCTCTTGCCGTTGGTTAGCCTCGACGGATTCGCGATTCAGGCCGCTTCATCCTTGAAGTAAAATCCAAGAAGGATGAGTAGTGCGTTGTCGTAGTGAGATGCTCGTGACCGCAGGCGCGACGTGGGTACCGCGCTATACGCGTGCTTCAAGGCGGCCATGAGAGGCTCGAGGCTGATGTCCTTGGCGTGTGCGTCTGCGCTCAGCAGGGCGAGCGCGTCATAGAGCTCTTTCGGGGCGGACCTTGAGGTGCTGGTGAAGGCGCGCGTGACCTGGCCCAGGACATCTGGGGCGCTCCACGCCGCCCCGTCTACCTCCGCAAGAGGGACGGGTCGTATTCCACGCCGGCGACGCGGGCGGTCCATGGACTCTCGAATCGACGCGAGCGCACCACTCTCCTGACGACGCTTGCGATCCGCAATCGTACGTGCCTTGTACAGCCGCGCGTCGTACCGCGAGCGCGCTTCTTCGACACCCTGCGAATCTCGGTAGCGCTCCAGAAGACGAACTTCGTCGTCGTAACGGCCGAGTGACCTGTAGAGCGACGCAAGGCGGCCGCAAAGCCATCCGGGCAGCTCGGAGCGAAGGGCGACGCTCGCTTCGAGCGCTTCCTCCAGAAGGCGAACTGCGGCTTCTGGGTTTCCACCCCGGTTGCGCGACTCGGCCTGTCGAACCTGGTCCGCATCGGGACCGATGACTGTCGTTGGAAGCGGCTTGTATCCCGGCATTTTGTCGCCTCGCGTCTTCGCGGGAGAAAGGCTTAGGTGAGCCATTGAATGCCGCCTCGCCACGGTGCGACCGGCGGCCATGTCGTGTTTACGCCGTTCGCGCCGAGAAGCTCGTAAGTATGTACGGTGTCGTACATTACACAGCTGTGCCTGCACGAATTGTTCGTAAACACGGATGGCGCCTAATGCATAGAAAATGCCAGCGTAAAGCTCTCGCTAGCGCCTGCTTGCAACGGCTATCTCGGCCGGAATTCGTGGAACAGGTTTATGCCGGCGCCGATCAACAGCGACGTCGCTCCGTTCACGAGCCCAAGCTGCACGCGGTTCGTTCCGGTTGCTGGACGCCATGCCGCCTGAGCGAAACTTCCCGCGAAAGCGCCCGCGATGCGTGGCACCGCCAGGACATGCCCGCGCGTGGGCGTAGGGTCGGTAACTGCGGCCAATAGCGCCCACTCGAACCGATTGCCCGCGCTGTGGCAGTGGCAGCGCTGATAGTCGAGTGGTCGATTGAGCGCGGACGCAAGAATGTGGGTGGTCGTTTCCTGCACGAGGAACTCTCCAACGTTCGACGCGAGGCGCTTCTCATACCCGCGCCATCCTTTGCCCCATTCGACCGGATCGTTGCGAAGCTGATCTACTCCGGCATAGGCAAATCCAAGCGCGGTGCCGAACAATAGATCATGTCCGTAGCGCGTGAGCCGGGCACTGGAGTCGGCACCGACGCGCGATTGGGCGATGCACGGCGAGGCGACCGTGAAAGCACAGAGCGCAACCATCCCAATAACTCGGTTGATGGAGAAGAATCTGCACATGCAATTGTTGGAGAGGATTGAGGGTGTGGATTGCGCCGGGGCATGAAAAGCAAATCCTCAGCCAGATTGCGCCCCGTCCCGGGAACGCGCCATCGGATTCGGGTGATGGCGCGTAAGAGGTGAGTCGTCTTCTACCTTCACTTCATCCATGCTCTTCGAAGTTCTTCAAATTGCCTTCGCCTCACTCCGGGCGAACAAATTGCGCTCGGCGCTCACCATGCTGGGCATCGTGATCGGCATCGGGTCCGTCATCGCGATGGTCGCACTCGGTACGGGCGCGCAGAAGTCCGTGCAGGATCGCATCGCCAAGCTCGGCACCACGCTTCTTCAAGTGAATGCGCAGCGGATCTCGCAAGGCGGAGTGCAACTCGCCGACGCGAAGCGCATGACGATGGATGATGTGAAGCTCATCGAAGAGCGGGCGACACACTTGTCCGCGATTCAACCGCAGCAAGACGCGCGACTGATGGTGCAGTGGGGACGTCAGAATTCGCTGAGCTCCGTCACCGGCACCACCGCGAATTTCCTCGAGGTGCGGAAATACGCACTCGCGGCGGGGCGGATGTTCACCAGCCAGGACGACGCTGCTCGTCGTCGTGTGACTGTGCTCGGCGCCACCGTTCTCTCGAACCTTGGTGTCACTGATCCATCGGCCCTCATCGGCGAGCTGGTTCGCATTCGAGGACTTCAGTTCGAGGTTATCGGCGTCCTCGCGGCCAAGGGACAAGTGACTGGTTTCGGCGACCCTGATGACCAGGTGCTCATTCCCTTCGAAACCGGTCGCTGGCGCGTGTTCGGCACGGACAGGCTCAACGACATCAATGTGCTGGCGATGAGCGAAGACAGCGTCAACGTGGCCATGGAAGAAGTCGCGTCGATAATGCGGCGATCGCACCGGCTGCGACCCGGCAGGCCGGATGACTTCACGATCCGCAATCAGTCTGACTTCCTCAACACTCTTGGTGCGACGACAGAGGTCTTCACCTACCTGCTGTCTGGTATCGCGGCCGTGAGCCTTCTCGTCGGCGGTATCGGCATCATGAACATCATGCTTGTCTCGGTCACGGAGCGCACCCGCGAAATCGGCATCCGCAAGGCGCTCGGTGCCACGCGCTTCACGATCCTCACGCAATTCCTTGCTGAGGCCGTGGCACTTTGCCTATTGGGCGGACTCATTGGCGTTGGTGTTGGTACGGCGACCGCATGGATTCTCCGGACGTCGTTCGGGTGGACTACGGTCATCGTGCCGTCATCCATTGTGGTCGCATTCCTGTTCTCAGGAGCAGTCGGCGTCCTGTTCGGCGTGTGGCCGGCTCGGCGCGCCGCGAAGTTGGATCCGATCGTCGCGTTGCGATACGAGTAGAGGCAGGGCGGTGCAATGGCTGGGTGCACGGGAACTACCTTCCAGTCGCCACCGTCGTTGCACAGGTCCACGGCCTCTCATCGTCAGGGTTCCCATGTCCAGTCCAGTACCCCCGGTCGGCAGCCAGGCGCCGGACTTTACGTTGCCGTCTACCGCGGGCAGTTCCGTAGCCCTCTCTGCGCTGCGCGGCAGAAACGTGCTCCTGGCTTTCTTTCCCCTCGCCTTCACGAGCACCTGCACCAAGGAACTGTGCGATATACGCGACGACTGGGACGAGTTTGCTACCGCGGACACAGTGGTCGTTCCCATCAGCGTGGACTCGACGCCGACGCTCAAGGAATACAAGAGCAAATACTCGATGAAGTCGGACTTCCTGTCGGACTTCAAGCGAGACGTGGCCCGACTGTATGGCGTGCTCCTCGAGGATCGGTTCTACGCCAACCGCGCATACTTCCTCATCGATAAAGTTGGGACCCTTCGTTGGGTGCACGTCGAAGACAACCCGAGCGAAAAGCGGACGAACGCCGAACTCCTCGAACAGATTCGCGCTATTTCGTAGGCAGCTCGAGAAAGGATGAGTCGGTCAAAGGGCCAATTGCCGGGAATTATGACCTGAGGCCGCATTAATTGCGTCGGTCATCTTGTCTCGTCGGACATTTCGTCCTACTTTGAACCTCCCCTCTCAGAGAGTCCCTCCTGGCAATGCCTCCGACTCGCGAGGACCCGGCGCGAGCGGCACCGGCCGGTTTCTCGCCATCCCTACCGACCCCAGGCTCCGACCGGCCATTGCTGCACGCGGTCGCGCAAATAGCCGCCGCGCTGGCGACGGGCGATGCGCCATCCGAGGTGCTACCGGGTGTACTCGAGCGCGTTGCGGATACCGTTGGCGCCTCCGGTGTGTCGTTGTGGCTTGGCGCCGATGCCGAACTTCGGTGCGAGGCTCGCATTGGGGCTGGCGCGCCGAGTGCGGCCGCGCTCAAAGCCGAACTCGCACGCCCTACGCTTGTCGAAGCCGGCTACGTTGTCGTACGGCTCGACGCCGCGCACAAGCAGCTCGGCGCATTGGTGCTGAGTCCAACCGGCAGTCTCACTCCCGACCAGCGCACCTTTCTCGCGACAATCGCCGATATCCTCGCACCGGTCCTGCGGCAGGCAGCGCATGCGCAACGGTTGGAGAGCGAGGTGATCGAGCGCACCCGTCAGATCGACCGCGAGCGTCGCGTCACTGAGCGGATCATCGACTCGCTTCCCGTCGGGTTGTATGTCATCGATCGCGACTATCGGATCTCTGTGTGGAACCGCAAGCGCGAAACAGGCATGCAGGGCGTGTCACGCGAAGAAGCAATCGGTCGCACGATCTTCGAGATTCTGCATCGCCAGCCTGCGTCCGTGTTGCGTCGAGAGTTCGACGAGGTGTTTGCGACGGGCCGGCTCCAGATATTCCAGATGGAGTCGATGGTCACCGGGGAGCTGCGCACGTACCGCATCTCGAAAATCCCCATGCGGCTGGACGACGGACCTGTCACGCATGTGATAACCGTTGGCGAAGACGTCACGGAATGGCGCTCTGCCCAGGACCGTTTCTCTCAGGCTGAAAAGCTCGCTGCGGTCGGGACGCTCGCGGCTGGCGTCATGCACGAGATCAATAACCCACTCGCCACCATTGCGGCGTGTGCGGAGGGGCTCGAGCTGTCGCATGACGACGCACCACGTGATGTGCTCGATGGATTGCGGCTCATCCAGAGCGAAGTGCAGCGATGCAAGGGTATCATCGACTCATTGCTCGACTTCAGCCGCCCGAAAGGCGGCGACAAGACGCTGGTGAACATCAACGACGCGATCGAGCGCACGCTGTATGTGCTCAAGTACCACACGCGATTCAAGAAGCTCACGGTGCAAGTGGAGCTCGATCGCACGATCAGCGCCGTGGTGCGCGCGAATGCCGAGCAGTTGATGCAGGTCTTCATGTCGCTGCTCATCAACGCTATGGACGCCATGCAGGACCGAGGCACCGTCACGCTCCGCACCCACTGGGGCGCCGACGCACAATCGGTCATCGCAGAGATCATCGATCAGGGTGAGGGCATTCGGCGCGCGGACCTCCCCAAGATCTTCGAGCCGTTCTTCACGACCAAACCACCGGGCCGGGGAACTGGGCTTGGCCTGTCCATTTGCTACGCAATCGTTGCGGAACACGATGGCCGCATTGAAGTCGACAGTGCTCCCGGCGAGGGAAGCGTATTCCGCATAGTCCTGCCGCGAGCCGACGAGACCGAGGAGAGCACGTGAGTGAGTCGAAGATCAAGGTGCTGGTGGCCGAGGACGAAGTGCATCTCGGCCAAATCCTGTCGAATTTCCTGGCGGGCCGCGGCTATGCCGTGAATACGGTGACCGACGGGCGTGCCGCGCTCGAGGCATTGCGCGCGGAGGCGTATGATGTCGCGCTGCTCGACATCGTGATGCCGGAGCTCGACGGCCTCGAGGTGTTGAAGCAGGTGCGCGCCGACGCCGACCCGCCTGAGGTCATCATCATCACCGGCAATGGCACCATCGAGACGGCAATCAGTGCGATGAAGCTCGGCGCCTATGATTACATGGCGAAGCCGTACCGCATGGCGGAGATCGACGTCCTCGTGCGACGCGCCTGGGAAAAGCGTCGGCTCGCTCGCGAGAACGTATTACTGCAGTCCCAGCTCGAACGCGCGGGTGGCGGCTCGGAGATCGTCACGCAGTATGCCCCCTTGCAAGCAGTGCTCGACGTGGTAGCCAAGGTGGCGCCGAGCGACAGCGCGGTGCTCATCACCGGTGAGTCAGGAACGGGGAAGGAGCTTGTCGCGCACATGCTCCACCGCCTCAGCGAGCGTGCCGGCCCCTTCGTCGACGTCAGCTGCGCGTCGCTCAGCGAGGGCATGCTCGAGAGTGAATTGTTCGGTCACGAACGTGGCGCGTTCGCCGGAGCAGACGAGCGCAAGTTGGGTCTCATGGAGCTGGCGGCCGGCGGCACGCTCTTTCTTGATGAGATCAGTGAGTTGTCCTTGAAGCTGCAGAGCAAGCTCCTGCGCGCGCTGGACCAGCGGAGCTTCTACCGCGTGGGTGGGACGCAGAAGGTTGAGGTGGACGTACGCATTCTCGCTGCGTCAAACCGCGACCTCGTGCAGCGGGCCAGCGAAGGCCTCTTCCGCGATGACCTGCTTTATCGCATCAACACGATCGAAATCAAGCTGCCGCCACTGCGTGAGCGCGCCGTGGATATTCCTCTCATCGCGCGACAATTCCTGCGGTTGTTCGGCAAGGCGAATCCACCCACACTGACCGTCGAGGCGCTGGACGTCCTCAGCCGATATCCCTGGCCTGGGAACGCGCGCGAGCTCCGCAACGTCATCGAGCGCGTCGTGCTGCTGGCGCAGGGCCCGCAGATTCGCGCGAGTGACCTGCCGTTGCAATTGCCCGGCGCAGGAGCGGCATCATCCGCCTCACCGGCCGTGTCGCTGGCTGAGCTCGAGCGGCGGCACATCGAGTCCGTCCTGCACAACACGAACTGGCATCAGGGCCGCGCCGCGTCGGCGCTGGGAATCAGCTCGAAGACGCTGTACCGAAAAATCCGCGAATACGGATTCGTTCGCCCCAACGGAGTGGAGTAGCGCGATGCGGATTCTCGTGATCGAAGACGATCCGACAGTCGGACAGTACGTAAAGCGCGGTCTCGAAGAACACCGGTGGGCGGTGGACCTGGCCACGGACGGCGAAGAGGGTGAACGCCGCGCGAGCTCCGAGGCGTACGATCTCATCGTGCTCGACATGCGATTGCCCGGCAAGAGCGGTCTCGATGTGCTGCAGTCGCTCCGCGCAAAGGGGTTCCAGCGTCCGGTGCTCGTGCTGACGGCACAGGACGCCGTGGATGCCAAGGTCGCGACGCTCAGGGCAGGGGCGGATGACTATGTCACCAAGCCGTTCGCCTTCGAGGAGTTGCTGGCGCGCGTCGAGGCGCTCGCGCGGAGGCCACGCTCGATCGCATCGCATACGTTCACCGTGGCAGACTTGGTGATCGATCAGGCGACGCGCGAGGTTCGGCGCGCCGGAGAGCTCATCGAGATGACGCCGAAGGAGTACACAGTGCTCGAGTATCTGGCGCGTCATCAGGGACGCGTGATGAGCCGCACGCTCATCACCGAGTATGCGTGGGGCTATCACTTCGATCCGGGCACGAACATCGTGGACGTCGTGATCAACCACCTGCGCAAGAAGATCGACGCGAAGCACGAGCGGAAGCTCATCACCACCGTGCGCGGCGTCGGCTACGTGCTGAAGGAGTAGGGAAGCGCCATGGCCACGCTGCGCGCGCGGCTCTCTGTCGCCTATGGGTTTGCGCTCGTCGGCAACGTGATCCTGTTTGCCGGCGCGTTGTACTTCGCGCACAATGCGCACGGGCTTCAG
>JBDTMO010000183.1:0-9198 GCA_039934235.1 bacterium
AGTGTCTCGAACACTTTGCGCACCGACTGGCTGCTGTCGTATCGTCCCGCACCAGGCACTGTGTTTTTCGTGGGCTACGGCGGGAGCCTGAGCGAGCAAGATCCACTCGCGTTCACGAGGTTGCGCCGCACGGCCGACGCGTTCTTCGTGAAGGGCAGCTATGTGTTTAGCTTGAACGGCCTGTCATCCTGAGCGAGCGAGCGAACGAACCTTGTCATCCTGAGCGAACGTAGCGAACCCTGTCATCCTGAGCGAGCGAAGCGAGTCGAAGGATCTGCACCAGCGAACCCTGTCATCCCGAGCGAGCGAAGCGAGTCGAAGGATCTGCACCAGCGAACCCTGTCATCCTGAGCGAGCGAAGCGAGTCGAAGGATCTGCACCTCCCCCGAGCCAATCCACACAATGACGGACCAATCCCGCCCCCTTGCCTCGAAGTCTGACGCCGAGTTGCACGCCATGGAGCAGGACAAGTCGCTATCCATTGATCAGTGGACAGAAGTCGAAGCCGAGCTCGGCCGCCGCGCAAAGCAAACCGCGCCAGCGACGTCGGCCACGCCGACGGCAACGGACGACCTCGGGATGAGCAAGGCGATCTCAGAACTGAGTGAACTGCTCGTCAAGGGCGAGCGCCTACAGGCAGTCGCCATCCAACGTCGTTTGTTCGCACTCACACATCGTCGAGTCATCGTCGCCGCCACCACCGGGCGCCTCATCGCGCTCACTCGCGGACTGCTCGGCGGCTACACGCCATTCGACGTACGATGGCAGGACCTGCGCGACATCAGCATCCGCGCGGGAATATTCGGCGTGGACCTCAGCATTACAGCGATCACGAGCGACGACCTCGGGTCGCACGAGCACGCTGGTGGAAGTCGCCGGCTGTTCATGGGCCTGCGCAAGGACGAAGCACAACGCGTGTACAAGATTGCGCAGGCACAGGAGCAATCCTGGCGCGAGAAACGTCGCGTGCGTGACCTCGATGAACTGCGCGCCGAGTCGGGCGGCATGCAGTTTGGTGGATTGGTGCCGGGAGGCGCGAGTGGAACTCAAGTGTCCGATCCCACTGAGCGGCTCCGCCGAGCGAAGGAGATGCTCGACGCAGGGCTCATCAGCGACGCCGAGTACGAGGCGATCAAGGCTCGCGTGGTGGACTCGCTCTGACGGCGCAGCCGTAGCGTGCTCGCCCGCATCTACCTTGCTGCCGACCGTGCCCGTCGCCGAATCGGCATCGCCATCGATGGCACGTGGACGGGCATTTGGCTCGGCCTTCTTCGTCCTGCGGACCTGCACGTCGTCGACGAAATGTTCTACGCGTCGCGCTCATCGTACCACACGGACGAACACAATCGGCGCGGCCTGTTCGATTGGGAAGTCGATGCAATCAACAAACACTTTCCGCCGCGTGGCCTGCTTCGTCTCATCGGAGCCGGTGGTGGACGCGAAGTGCTCGCGCTCACAGAGCGAGGATATGCGGTGGAGGCGTACGAGTGCAATCCGTCGCTGGTCAGGTCAGCGAATGAGCTGCTCGCCAACATGTCACCGCGCCCTGAGGTAAAGTTTCTTGCGCGTGACTGCGCGCCCGGCGGTGCGACGAAGGCAGACGGAATCATCGTCGGATGGAGCGCATACATGCTCATTTCGAGTCGAGCCCGTCGCATCGCGCTATTGAAGGGCTTGCGCACTGGCGCGTCCAACGGAACGCCGCTGCTGATTTCTTTCTTCACGCGATCCGGCTCCGAACGCCGACTACAGTTCGTCGCCAGTGTGGCTGCCACCGTGCGGCGATTGCGTGGCGGGGAGCCACCTGGGCTTGGCGACGACCTTGTACCCCTGTTCGTGCACCGCTTCACCCGCGAAGAAGTCGAGGCTGAGTTGGCAGCCGCAAAATTCCAGCTGATCGAATTCCGCGAGGAGGGGTGGGGGCCGTATGATTCCGGCTTCGCCGTTGCACTCGCCCGAGATGAGTAACCGCACGACACTTTTCAAATTATCGCCACGATGACTTCGCACGCACGTCAGCACGCGGATACGCCATACGACGCGCCACCAATCACGCGCGCACTCGTCGCGGCGTATGTGCTGCTCGCCGTCTTCATGCTCGGGCCGGCATTCATTCCAGGCCAGCAGATAGCAGGCTCCGACTACGTCACGGGCGGCTACTACTTTCTCGAGTTTGCCATCAATCGCATGCGCAGTGGACACCTGCCCAAGTGGGTGCCATGGGTTTACGGTGGCGTGCCGATGTACTCCAATCCGGGTGGCCTGTTCTATCCGGTGCGGATGCTGTTTTCAGCGATCCTGCCGGTCGACCGAGTGATGCCCGCTGTCTACGTGGTGCAGTTCGCACTCGCCGGCATCGGCATGCACGTACTCGCACGAACACTCGGCACTCGGCAATGGGTGGCATTCGTCGCCGGTGTGATGTTCCAATTCACTGGCGTCACGTTCTCGTATCTCTATGCGGGGCACGACGGCCGCATCATCGGCGCGACGCTCACGCCTCTGGTGTTCTATTTCGTGGCTCAGGGAGTTCGCACGGGGAAGGTCGCGTGGTTCGCCGGATTGTCGACGACTATCGGCTTCATTCTTCTCTCGTTCCAACTTCAGAGCGCGTACTACGTGTTGCTCGGCGGCGGAGCATGGGCGGTGTTTCTGCTCGTGCGCGCACGCGGCGAGTTGGCGACACAACACCTTGTGCGTCGAGCGGCGCTGGGGCTGGCGGCAGTGGGGTTTGGGTTCGTACTGGCCGCGGTGAACCTGCTTCCGTTCTCTGGATACGTGAAGGATTCTCCGCGTGCCGCAGTGGCGCGAAAAGACTTTGCGTACTCGACGCAGTTCTCCATGCCGCCCGTCGAGACGATCGGATTGGCCGTGCCCGAGCAAGCGGGCATCATCGAAAAATACAGGGGCGCGAATCCGTTCAAGCTCCACACGGAATACGTTGGCGCGCTCGTACTGTTGCTGCTCGTTATCGGAACGCTCAGCGTGCGCCTCGATCGCGTGTGGCAATTCATGGCAGGTCTCACTGTGTTCGCCCTCACGATCTGCTACGGATCGTACACGCCCTTCTATTCGCTCTACTACAAGTTCCTTCCGGGCACCTCGAAATTTCGGTCGCCGTCCATCGCTCTGTTCCTCGTGTCGTTCGCGCTCGTGACGATGGCCGCGCTCACGCTGGAAATGCTCGCTCAAGCGGCTGACGCTCGACAGCGTGCGCGCGATCGAGACGACGGCTCAGGCCTACTGCCAACGACGATGCTGAATGTGTTGG
Source organism: bacterium (assembly GCA_039934235.1). Classification (GTDB taxonomy): domain Bacteria; phylum Gemmatimonadota; class Gemmatimonadetes; order Gemmatimonadales; family Gemmatimonadaceae; genus AG11. The sequence goes on from JBDTMO010000183.1 coordinate 3,272, forward strand.
TCGTTCTTTCCGTGATTGCACTCGCTGTTGCGGTTGGCACTGCGCTCGACAGTGGTGGACGCGCAATTGGTTGGGCGCGATTCGCCGTGTGCTTCCTGCTCGCCACGTTGATCGTGCGAAGCTGGACGACCGGGCGCCTTCGTGCGGGTTTGGCCGCTGCTCTCCTCGTCGTATTGACGGTGGTCGATCTCTGGATCGTGGACCGCAACTTCCTGTGGACGCAACCCGCATCGGACATCGCGTATGCGGAAGACGACGTCGTCCGGTTCCTTCAAACGCAACCTGCAGGGCGCGTGTGGGTGTTCCCCTTTCCCGACCTCGCGGACGCTCCGCATTACATGGGGAATGGCCGCTTCCCTGTAAACAGCGATTACCTCATGCACTTCGGCATCTCGCAGGCCGGGGGCGAGCACGGAAACCAGCTCTATCGCTGGAACAGGCTATTGGGCCTCAGTAAGACGGGGAGCGTCGACTGGCACAATTTCGTTCAGTACCCAGCGATGATGAAGGCGGCCAGTGTTCGCTATATCGTCAGCGGGGTGCCTCTTAGACTGCTGGATGGGAACACGCGAAAGGCCGTCGCCGGTCTGCGCGAAGCGTTTCACGGGAAGGCATACGTGTATGCCAACGACTCCACGATGCCGCGAGCGCTGCTCGTAAGCTCAGTAACGCCGATGCCAAGTGCCGAGAAAGTCGTTGCGGCCATGCGCATGCCAAAGTGGGATCCGCGCGAACGAGCGTACGTGGAGTCTCCAGCATCGCCCCTTCCACCCAGCGACTCGTTGGCGACTACACCAGCAGGCACGACGCAAATCATCGGTGACGATCCCGATCGCATCGAGATTCGCGTGCACGCCGAGCGCCCTGCGCTGCTCGTGGTTTCAGATAACTATGCAGATGGCTGGGTAGCACACATCGATGGAAAGGAGGCGCCGATCGTTCGGACGAACCTGACCTTTCGCGGCGTACCCATCACAGCCGCAGGCGATCACACTGTGATCCTCGAGTTCAGGCCGCGGCCTCTTTATGCGGGACTGTGGATCTCTGGAGGGGCCTGGGCAGTTCTAGTCGCGACCCTCGTCATCACGGGCGTCGCTGCGGTGCGTCAGCGCCCGGTGACTGGCGCATAGCCCAAGCCGCTTCCTGCTTCGAGGACTCCCTCGTAGCGCAGGAAGCGAGCAAAGCCCATGGCCTTCGACATACTCAGCGTCTGCGAACGAATGGCAATTGCCACTTTCTTCTGGCCGGTTGAATCCTGCGCGTCCGATAGCGCGAAGCCCAATCGCAGATATGCGTATGGCGAGCTTGCCGACGCCTCGTCGACCCACAGGCCTTGCTGTTCGAGCGCCTTGCGCGCGCGAAACTGATCCCACAGCGTCTGCGTGCGCGCAACGTCGACGGGACCCTCGTGCTTCGTGACGACGATACCCGGAGTTTCAACGCTTGGCACCAACTTCTTTGCGAGACCTTGCGTGATGAAATGCTTCCGGAAAAACGGGACTGCGTCGGAGCTTGTGCGTGTGTAGTAGATGGGACGATCGGTGCCGGCATCCTGGATCACGCGCAACATCACCAGCACGTCGCGATCCAGGTCGCCGGGTGGAACCTTCAAGGTGAACCCGGGCATCTGTAAACGCTGCTCCCCGAACGTGTGCACGATTGGCGGAATGGAGTCCGCTTGTTCTCGCGTGAGACTGAGCAACGGCCTGGCGCGCACACTCGCGTTCGTCGCGCGATAGAATGCTGGCCCACGCGTCGGGTCATAGGGCTCCGGAGTACGAGCAATGAGCTCGCGCACATACCAGTCCGTCGCGAGGTATGGAACGAGGATCACCGCGACGTCGCGGCGAATCCCAAGCACCTGCTGAGCGAACCAGAGCGGAAATGAATCGTTGTCGCCGTCGGTAAAGAGAATGCCGTTCGGTTCCACGCTGTTGAGCAGGTCGATCGCGAACTCCTCGGGGAATGTCTCGTTGCGCCGAGACGCGGTGCTCCAGTTGAGCACCAGCGGAACGAGTGCGATCGCGAAAACGACGCTCGCACTTGCCCACGCCTTTGGCCGAAATACATCCCAATAATCCTGGCGCCTCTCCGTACCGTCACCCGTCATGAGCGTCGCGAGCACGCGCCAGCCGTACCCGAGTCCCAGTCCTATCCAGATGGACAGCGACGCAAAGCTCCAGAGGTAGAAGTAGTCGCGGTCCCGAGCTTCACGCGCGACGGGATCGAAAACCCCCATCGCGAGCGCCTGTGTAAAGCCCAGCTTGAAATTCAGGTAGAAGATGAGGCCCGGCGTCAGCGTGGCGACGAGGACTGCGAACGGAATGAATGTCTTGCGATCGTAGCGCGCATGCGCGTATCCACCCAAACCCGCCAGAAGAAACATGAAGACAGCCAACGCACTCTGCGCTTCACGTCCATCGCCGCGAGCATCGCGAAACCACTGCCACTTGAAGTACAGCCACCACAGCTTCACCTGATTCGGCAACGTCTGCTGCCGTACGGTGAGGGGTGGCTTCGCGTACTGTATGCGGTTGTGTTCGTACAGGAAGCGCTTCACGGTGGTCATGCTGAGCGTACAGCCCCAGTGTGGCGCGCCGTCTTCGCATGCCGTCGGGTGCCCTTCGTTGATCTCGAGCCGAAACGCAGCGCGAATGGGAAGGCTGATGAACGGCGTGAGGCCGAACACGAATAGTGTGCCGCACAGCAGTATGAACCTGCCCCGCCACACTGTCCTGGGCCGAGTGGTGAGGACGGCGGCAACCACCGCGGGTCCGGCGAGCAGGCCGGCGATGTGAACGGTGTAGCCTAGCCCGAGCCGATAGCAAATGAGTGCGAGTCGCTTGTCGGCGTTGCGGCCATCAGGGTGCGCTTGCCAGCGAAGGAGTGTCCATACGTCGAGCACGAGCAGGAACAGGGAGATCGTGTAGACCTTCTCGTTGACGACCGACTGGTTCCATACTGTGAACGCCGTTGCGGAAAGCACGGCGCACGCGGCGGCACAAATTCTCGCGCGCTCGAGCGTGAGCCAGTGGCGAGCGATGTGCTCTGCGACCAGGAACCACAGTCCGCATGACAGCGCGCTTGCCAGCGCAACGAGCACATTGAGCCGGAGCGCGACAGTGGGCGCGATGGGAAGCAGCGTGACCACGTGTCCGAGCAGCATGAAGCCAGGATTTCCTGGCGGATGGGGGATTCCCATCTTTGCTGCGGCTGCGATGTACTCACCTGCATCCCACAATCCGATCGTGGGAGCGAGGGTGAGCAGATAGAGCGCAAAAACGCCCAACGCGAGACCACCCGCGACGCGATATGAGGGAGCCGCTGTGTGCTCGCGCTCCTTCGGGAACTCCGCTGCGGACGGTTTTTCGTGGGCGATGGTTGGGGAAGCCGGCGTGCGTCTAGAAGACAGTTCCGCCGCCGCCGCCCGTGCCGCCACCGCCGGGGATGCCACCACCAGTTTGCAGCGTAAGCTCAGTGAGCGCCGGGAGCCTGGTCAGTGCCGGCGTTTCCCATTTCTGCCTCGCCTGCGGTGTGCCGTGTGATGTCATCGGCATCGAGGAATTGTTCATGCGTTCGTTCACGAGGAGATGAAATGTGATCTAGTGTGTCTCGACCCCCGCGTAATGTATCCATCAAACGCGATCGCGAAACCCAACGCGCGCAACAGTGAGCGAGCTCGTCTGAGTCGGTGCGGGAGACGCAAAAGCGGGAAGAGGCGTGGTGCCCTCTTCCCGCTTTGCACTTCTGGCTACCGCCAAGGACGATACGCAGGGCCTAGAAAACAGTGCCGCCGCCGCCGCCGGTACCACCGCCACCCGGAATGCCGCCGCCCGTTTGCAGCGTGAGCTCCGTAAGCGCGGGGAGTTTCGTCAGCGCAGGTGCTTCCCACTTCTGCCGGTCTTTGACCGAAGGGATAGAAGCCGGCGAATTTGGTTTAATGGTCATCGGTGTCTGTCCCACTACGGTGTGAAAGTCGAGTTCTGTGCCTTCGGAGTTCCGTGCCCACCTGCTCCATACACAGCCCCGATGAGGGCGTTTGCCCAATTAGGGCCGTCCATATTCGAGTTATCAAGCGCAGGATTCAACAACTCTCGCGAAAAACCGTCCGTTGCGCCTCCAACACCGTACGCAACTCGATCGATCTGGAGCGTGTCAATGCCGTACACTCTCGCGATCTTGATCGCATCGCCGGAGGTACCGCCGTTGCCCAACACGAGGGCATTCCCATAATTGTAGTCGACGACAACTCCGCCGGTTCCGGTCGCCGCGGTCGTGTCGTTGCTTCGTCCGAACACCAAGTATCCACCCGACGCGATTGTGAGGCTGGACGCGATTTGATGGTACGGCCGGTGAGTCGTCAGGCCGGGCGCGGAGTCCGCAATCACGAAGTTCTGGACGTTCACCGAACGCGTACCGGCGTTATAGATCTCGAACCACTCGCCGGTGTTTTCAATGAGGGCGCCGGCCGGATCGGCCATCACCTCGTTGATGACGAGCAACGGCTGAACTTCCGTCGATAGCAAGACGACGAACGAAAACGTATTCACGGTATTCGGGACATTCAGCTGCCACGTGTGTGCCGGCGTGACGGCATTCGTCACAAGAATGTTGTTGTACCGGAAAAACGGCTGGTTGGTCGCCGTGAACGTTGCGGTGCCGTCCGCATTGGCCACCGTGATCGTTCCCGAACCACTCGTCGTTGTCGGGCCCGACGCGAAGAACACTCGGATTCCGTTCACGTCGGGAGTGGTACCGTCCGGTGTGCCGATCGCCTCGTTCATGAGGTTCTGGACCGTCACGTCGAACTGGTAAATGCCAGTTCCGCCATTATAAGAGACGTTGCTGGACGTGAGCTTCACGAAGGTATTCTGCCCGCCGATGAGATCCCGCGCGACGCCGTCTGCGCCAACCTCGGCACCACTCTGACATGAGACGGAGCCAGTGGACACCTGACCCGTGCACTTGAATGGAACGAGCATGGCGTCGGACTGGCCGTCAGGATCAGCGCTTTGTTGCACGGGCGCCGTAAGCGTGCGCTCAGAGCACGCCGCAAGCGTGAGGAGCGCAGTGCACGCGACGGTGAACAGGAAGCCCTGCGGTACCGTAGGTCGTTTCATCATGGGCGGTGCGGAGTGAAGGATGTTGCGTCGTTCGAGGGTCGACGACCTCGAATAAGGAGTCTGTTCCAGTAATACGATACTGTCAAGACCGATAAACGTTTAAAACACGATAAATGTCGTGGTTCTGCACACTCACCGATCATCCGGCCAAACCGTAGTAGCAGCCCCAGCTATAAAGAGTCGAATCGGCCGAATGGAACCGCCGCCCTGCTATCTCCGCTGGCGTAAGACGTCCTTCACTCAAAAATCACCGAGAATCACCGAGAATCACCGAGAATCACCGATGCGGTTTTTGTGCCGTTGCGGTGACGGTCGGCTCGCGTGATGCAGGAAGCGGACCGGCACCTGATGTAGGCAATACCATGCAGGTCCTACGCTATGTGCAGGACGACAACAGAAAGCCCCGCCGCAGTAATCGCGGCAGGGCTTTCAATCCGACATGAACGATACGCCTTCCTGATTCGAGCACCTAAAACACGGTCCCGCCACCGCCCCCCGTTCCGCCACCACCGGGAATACCGCCGCCGGTTTGCAGCGTGAGCTCAGTGAGCGGTGGGAGCTTCGTCAGCGCAGGAACTTCCCACGTCTGTCGGCTCGACGAGACGCCAGTGGAAGTCGACGGAGCTGATGAGATGGTCGTCGGTTGCTGTTCCACTAGGGTACGAATGCCGAGTTCTGCGCCTTGGGAGTACCTCGCCCGCCTGGTCCGTACACCGATGGAGCGCTCGCATCACCCCAATTCGAACCGTCCATATTCGAGTTGTCCAGCGCCGGATTCTTCAGCTCGCGGGATATGCCGTTCTG
>JBDTMO010000184.1:0-9186 GCA_039934235.1 bacterium
CCGAGACGGCCGTTACGACGCAGATTTATCGCGTGTTCATCAAGGCAACACCGGAGGCCATTTGGGACGCGATCACCAAGCCGGAATGGACCGAGCGTTACGGCTACGGCGTGCGCGATGAGTACGAGTTGCACCCTGGCGGCACGTATCGCGGTCGCGCGAATGAAGGAATGCGCGCCGCGGGCACGCCGGATGTGATTGTCGATGGAGAAGTCATCGAGGCAGACCCACCGAATAAACTCGTCGTAACGTGGCGTATGCTGATGGATCCGCGAATGGCCGCGGAAGGTTTTACGCGACTCACTTATGAGATCATGGCGGGGAGGGACGGCGTGACTCGCCTTAGCGTGATCCATGATGTCACCGGCACGCCAGGACATGCCGCAATGGTTGCCGGTGTGCTGCAGGGACCGGGAGAGGGCGGCGGCTGGACGTGGATTCTCAGCGACCTCAAGTCGCTCCTGGAGAGTGGAAAGGCGATGTCAACGGACAAAGGTTGGGGTTGATCACACAATGAAGAATCTCTTCGAGCCAGCGACGGTGGACGAACTGAAGGAGCGAATCGTCCACCTGAGGCCAGACAGCGAACGGCAGTGGGGCACGATGACTGCCGCGCAGGTGGCGGCACACTGTTCCGCTGGGCTGGAAATGGCGACAGGAGACGTACGACCGGCACGAAGTACGATCGGCCGACTGCTCGGCTGGGCGATAAAGCCGAAGGTCGTTGGGAACGATGAGCCGCTACGTCGCAACACGCCGACGGCGAAAGAGCTCGTGATCGAGGGACAACCCAACCTCGAAGCGGAACGGACGCGGCTACTGGGTCTGCTCGACCAGTTTGCCGCGGCCGGTCCGCGAGGATGTACGACACATCCGCACACGTTCTTTGGACCCATGGCGCCTCAGGAGTGGGCGGTGTTGATGTACAAGCATCTCGACCATCACCTGCGGCAGTTCGGCGTGTAGCTCGAACTCTTTGGAGTCGCAGAATTGGCGCCTGTACGGGGCTGGCCAACGACAACTGCCTATCGCGGATCACGCGGAAACGCGCTGAAACGCGCGGATACTGCACGAAGCCTTATCCGCGTGTTTCCGCGCGTTTCCGTACAATCCGCGATCAAGCAGTTGTAGTTGTAGTTGTAGTTCGCGCGTGGTGTTGCTGGTGGTCGGTGCATACCATCATGCCCGCTTCGCACAACTCTAACATTGCCGCCGCACCAGCGTTCTATTTTGCGCACCATCAGGTCAACTCGTACCGTCGACACCCATGCTGACTACGCTGTTGGTGCTCGGAGTCGCGCTGATCGCGTTCGGTGCCGTGGTTCTCCTGCGCTATTCCGATCGGCCAGGCGGCACGATCAAAGCCTTCGGCGCCGAGGTCACGTCCAAGGGCGCGGGGCTGCCGCTGATCGCGCTTGGCGTTGGCTGCATTGGTTACGCCGCCGTGCATTTTCAGACCCGGCAACAGTCCGTTCCGAACCTGCGTAGCACGGATGCACCGGCCGAGACGTCGAGCACCGCACGTCAGGTGAACGATACCAGCTGCCTGTCGACTCTACTGTCTGGAATCCAGAGAGACCGCATCGATACGGTGGAAGTCGGACAGAAGGACCTCGAGATCATCGGCTCGCATCAAAAGATTGATTCGGCGTTCGCCCTGGTGCTCACCGAGAGCGGCAAACGCATCGGCGCCTTACGGCTCCGTTTGTATCCCAGCAAGAACTCCTCGGCCGATCTCTACAAGATCGAACAGGCGGTCGACGGGTCGTGCGCGAACGTCGAACAGATGCGCAACACATCTCGCGGCGGCAATCCACGCGAGTTGATGAACTGGGACACGATGCGAGCAACGCTGGGCGCGCATCAATACGACCTGCGCGTTGGCGGCGAAGGGAGCATCAACGTCAGTCACTTCACGCGCGTGCCCTGACCGATCGGACGCGCCGCTGACCGCACTGTTGCTTGATTGCATCCAAATTCGTATGCTATCCGGCGCGCGCCTCTGGGCGACACCGTGCACACATTCGAGATCCACGCAGGAGAAACGGACATGATCATCGCGCTCACCCTGACCGCCGTCGTCGCGACTGCTGCCGTTCAATCGCCCGCATCGCGCGTCGTCGACATCAGGACGGCGGACGCCGTCGTCCTCAAGGGCACACTGTTCATGGCCGCACGACCTGGGCCAGCCGTCGTACTATTCCACCAGTGCGACGAGCAACGCAAGGTCTGGGACGCACTCGGCGTACGACTCGCCGCGCGAGGCATTACCGCGCTGTCGGTGGACTATCGCGGATACGGTGAGAGCGGTGGAACACCACACGAAAAGCTCAGCAATGCAGAACTCACCGAACAGCAAACGAAGCTGTGGCCGGCGGACGTGGATAGCGCGTTCGTATTCCTGTCGCGACAGCCCGGCGTCGACACGAAGCGGATGGGAGCAGCAGGTGGAAGCTGCGGCGTTGAGGCGGCGGTCGAGGTCGCGCGAAAGCATCCGAACATCAAGGCGCTCAGCCTGCTCGCCGGCGGCACGAGCCGCGCGGGCCGAGAGTTTCTCGCATCGACAAGCGCGCCACCGATCTTCACGGCCGCGGCGGCGGATGACCAATACGCCAATTTCGTCGAGATCATGGGCTGGTATGCCGCGCTCTCGAAGAACACGCAGAGCAGGACGGCGCAATATCCCGATGGTGGCCACGCCGCCGTGATGTTCGTGAAGCATCCCGCATTGGCCGACACGATTGCGCAGTGGTTTGCAGCAGTGCTGGCGTCGCAGAAAGGAGTCGCGCTTCCCAGGACCAACGGCGTGCCGATGCGAGCCGATGTCGCACGCGTGTTGTCAGAGATCGATCGGCCCGGCGGTCCCGCAGCAATCGGCCAGCGGCTCGCCGCAGCACGGAAGATGAACCCAAACGCGCAGCTCTTCCCCGAGTTCTTCGTCAACCAGCTCGGCTACGAGCACATGATCGCTCGCGACTTTACAACAGCGCTCGCGATCATGAAGCTGAACGCGACCGCGTATCCCAAATCTCCGAACGCGATGGACAGTGTTGGCGACATCTATCTCGCGATGGGAGACACAACCGCTGGTCTCGACGCCGCGAGGAAAACGCTCGAGCTGCTAAAGAGCGACGTGACCGACACCGACGCGCGGAAGCAGGCCCTCCGCGAAGCGGCGGAGGGAAAGCTCAAAGCCAGTCACACGGCGCCCGAGTTCAACGTGATCGGCTTCTTTACCGGCAAGGAGGATCAGGCGCACATCAGCTTCCTGCGTGAAGCCGAGCGGTGGTTTCCTCAAATGGCGGCGAAGTACAATTTCAGCTACGACACGACGTCCAACTGGAACAACCTGAATTCAGAATTTCTTTCGAAGTATCAGGTGGTGGTGTTCCTCGATACGCGTCCAGAAGGGCCAGTGCAGCGCGCCGCGTTTCAGGCGTACATGGAGCACGGCGGGGCGTGGATGGGCTTTCATTTTGCCGGCTTTGCGTTGACGCCGTCGACATATCCCGCGAACTGGGACTGGTATCACAACACCTTTCTCGGGTCGGGATCGTACGTCAGCAACACCTGGCGACCAGTGTCGGCCATCCTGCGCGTCGAAGACCGGACGCATCCAGCGACGGCACACCTGCCGGTGACGTTCAAGTCGTCGCCGAGTGAGTGGTATCGATGGGAGAAGGATCTAAGACAGAATCCTGACATCGACATTCTGTTGTCGGTCGACTCGACGAGCTTTCCGTTGGGCACTGGCCCGAAGCCGCACGAGATCTGGCACAGTGGTTACTACCCCGTCGCCTGGACGAACAGGAAGTTCAAGATGATTTACTTCAACATGGGTCACAACGACATCGACTATGAGCACAAGTTCGATGCGACGAACAAGACGTTGTCGTCCACGCTCAACAATCCGATTCAGGATCAGCTGATCGTTGACGGCTTGCTGTGGTTGGGAGGCAAGGGTGGGTTGAACCGGTGACCGCAACGCCACCTTGTCATCCCGTACGAACCACCGCTCGTGTCGGGATCGTCGGTACGTCTCGCGGCACCGGCTCCAGTGCGCGAAGATAGATCCCGACACTCGCTTCGCGAGTGCGGGATGACAGGATGGCGGTGCAACGCTGACCATTTGCAACCACCGGAGCCCGTTAGAGAACGGCGTCGCTCAACCGTTCCTTGAGTCTCGCAACGCTGGATGTCGGGCCGCGACGCTCGCTCGGCGCCACGAAGCGTCGCGAGGTGCAGATCCTTCGACTCGCTACGCTCGCTCAGGATGACAGGTGTGCGCTACGCTCGCTCAGGAAGACAGTTGTGCATCCACACCTACCTTTGCCCTCGGCGTAGCTGGCGTGACGACGCATCGACGGCTTACTCTTCAGAATCGTGATGGAAAAACTCAGGGGAGGAAATCCGATGAAGTCGTTCGCGCGTGTCGCACACTTGCTGACCTTCGTATCCACTGCGGCTGGCGCGCAGGTGAATGCGGGCACACTGACGCCCGAGACGAGCATGCCGTTCACCCTGACCCAGGTGACGACGCTCAAGCTGCCGTGGCGGATCGCGTTCCTCCCGGATGGACGCATGCTCATCACGGAGAAGGTGGGTGGGCTCCAACTGGTGACGCAGAAGGGCGAACAGACGCCCGTGAGCAACGTCCCCGCCGTCTTGTGGGGTGGACAGGGCGGAATGCTGGGCGTGTACCTGTCGCCCAATTATGCAACGGACCACAACGTATACCTGACCTACTCCGAGCCGGGCGATGGCGGGTCGAGCCTCGCCCTCGCACGCGCCAAGCTGACCCTCGGCGCCAACTCGGCAAGTCTCGACGGTTTGCAGGTCATCTGGCGCGACGGCGAACGTGGAAAGGGCGGACAATTCGGCGCGGCGGTCGCCTTCTCTCCCGACAAGAAGTTTCTCTACATGACGGTCGGTGAGCGGCAGCGGTTCACTCCCGCCCAGGATCCAAACTCGCCACTGGGCAAGGTCCTGCGGCTCACGCTCGACGGCAAACCCGCTCCCGGCAACCCGCACGCCGGCGCCACCGGCGCGGCATCGCTCGCCGTGATCAACCCGCCGAAGAACACGGAAGTGGCCAAGACCGCAGAAGCCGTATCGACCTACACGTTTCCCGGACCGAACCTGACTCCGGCTGAAACGTGGAGCACCGGTCATCGCACGCCGTATGGCCTCGCCTTTGGGCCCGATGGACGGCTATGGGAAGCTGAGCACGGTCCCAGGGGCGGCGATGAGTTGAACCTCATCGAGCCCGGCAAGAACTATGGCTGGCCGCTCGTTTCGTACGGCGTCAACTACGATGGCGCAGGCATCCCGACCCCGGATACCCGGCCGGATTTCACCAAGCCAGTCATCTACTGGACGCCCATCATCGCGCCGGGAAGCCTCACCTTCTACAACGGCGCAATGTTCCCGCAGTGGAAGGGGTCGGCGCTTCTGGGCGGCATGGCAACCCTCTCGCTCAATCACATCACGTTCGACGGAAAGGGCGGGGCAGCGCCGGCCGAACGCTGGACTGTCGGCCATCGCATTCGCGACGTCGCCGTCGCTCCCGACGGCGCAGTCTGGCTCATCGAGGACGCCAATCCGGGTGGGCTGTTCCGAGTCACGCCGAAGTAGCGCTGTTGTGGGCTGGCAATAAAAGGGCGTCGCAAGAATGGCTTGCGACGCCCTTTTGCGCTTCGTCACCGTGGTATCAATGCGGTGTATCGACGCGAGCCGGTGGGCGGCTGGACGAGGAGCGTGAGAGCTCCGGCCGCTCAGTGAGTATTCGTGCGACAAAGCGCTGGCCTTCTCCCAGGCGCTCGAGCTCGAGAGCGACATCTTGAATTGCACTTTCGAGGTGCGAACTGCTACCGCCCCCGCCCCTCTTTAGCTCGGCGAGCGCTGCTTCAGCCCGATCCGCCCTGCCTCGCGCACCCACCCACGCGACGGCGAAACCGACCGTTGAGGCGAGAAAGCCGCAACCGACGAGCAAGAACACCATGTCTGCGCCCATTTTCCGATACCCGTAAGAGAGATGTTATATCGGCAAGACGTACGATCCCAGCGCAAATCCTTACGGCGTATCGCACAGTTTGTTGCTCACGAGCGCGCGAACGCGGCGGCGTTGTCAGCGGCCCATTGATGGAAGGTCCGAGGCGGCGATCCGACAATATCCTGGACGGCGGATGTCACGAAGGCCTCATGCCCGATGGTCGCACCCCATGCGCTGAGCAGCATCTCGACCACGCTGGCGGGCCAACTGCCCGCGGTTTCGCGCCGGAACTCGTCGGGCGATAGCTCTTCGAATTTTAACGGCCGCCCGATGGCCTCGCCGATCGCGTGCACCTGCGCGGCCTGGCGAAGAGATTCGGGGCCCGTCAATACGAAGTCGCCGCCCACGTGCCGGCCGTCGAGCAGCACGCGCGTGGCTACAGCCGCGATGTCGTGTTCATCGATTGGCGCCGTCTCAGCAGCCGCATAGGGCCAGCGCACGACGTCGCCATTTCGGATCTGCGGCGCCCACCAATGGAGAGCGTTCGACGCGAACATCCCTGGCCTCAAGATCACGACGTCAAGGTCGGCGGCAGCGAGCAATCGTTCGATTTCGGCATGCACGACGCGCAACGGATTCGGCTGTTGAAAGAACGGATGCGGCGTCTGGTGTGGCGACGAGAGGTAAACCACGCGACGAGGCTGGTCCGGCCTGTCCGCCGCCATCCGCGCGATGACCGCCTCGGCGCTGGCAATTGCTGCGGTCCACACGAGGAATACTGTGTCGACCCCAGCGAGCGCCGCATCGAGTGAGTCGGGGACGGTGAGGTCGCCTCGCACGACCTCCGCGCCGGCGGGAATTGTGGCCTGATCTGGTCGGCGCGTAAGTGCGCGCACGGGCACGCCAGCGCCTAACAGCTCGTCGACGACGAGACGCCCAACGCGCCCTGTCGCTCCTGTTACGAGGATCGCGTTCCGGCGTGTCACAAGGACATCAACCACGGCGCGCCGCCTCGATTGTCGCGATGTCGATCTTTCCCATCTCCATCATTGCATCGAACGCGCGTTTGGCCGCAGCGGGATCGGGATCGGTGATTGCTTCTGTCAGGGCGATGGGCGTAATCTGCCACGACAATCCCCATTTGTCTTTGCACCAACCGCACGCGCTCTCCTGTCCGCCGTTGCCGACGATTGCATTCCAGTAGCGATCCGTTTCGGCTTGGTCAGCGGTTGCGACCTGAAACGAGAATGCTTCGTTGTGCTTGAACTCAGGTCCGCCGTTGAGCCCAAGACACGGAATGCCGAGCACGGTAAACTCGACGGTCAAGACGTCTCCCTTCTTCCCCGACGGAAAGTCTCCCGGTGCGGTATGCACCGCGCTGACGGACGAATCAGGAAAGGTCTTGGCGTAAAACCGTGCAGCGTCCTCGGCGTCGCGATCGTACCAAAGGCAAATCGTGTTCTTGGCTGGCGTTCCCATGGTGAATTCTCCGTCGAAATGAGCCGCGCGATTCCGGAATCAGCGATGTACTCGCGGTCTACGCGCGTTGGCTCGGGTCGATATTGCCGCGTCGACGCTGACAAAATTCGTACCGGCGACGCGGCTTCGACGCGGTCCGTCGCTAAGGGACTCTCGGCCCATCGATGGTGGCTCCGCCCTGAAAAAGGGTCACCTTGGTTGCCTTGCCCGAATCGAGCGTGAACGTGAACCGCAGCGCCGGATCGAACGCAACTCCAAACGCGTAGTTGCCAAGATACTGAATCTCATTCGCTGGCTGGCCCTGCGCCTGCGCCATGAGACGCGTGCCGTCCAGGAAGAACTTGATCGGGAGTGCCTGCCCACCGGGCAGCTGCAGTGTGTAGTTGCCGACGATTGCGTCGCGATCGGCCGTCGAGAGAGACGTCGGATCGGGTTTCGCAGCCGCAGTGGCACGACCAACGGGCGCTACGCCGTAGGCGACACGAAGAAGATTCTGCATCAGTGTCTGCGGAGATTCACCATCGAAGTTCGTGAACACCACGATGCTCAAGGAGTCGTCGCGCACGTACGTTGCCGCAGTAGCGAACCCCGGAATGCCGCCGGTATGCGCAACCGTCTTGTGGCCGTTGAACGTTCCCGGCACGAGACCGAAGCCGTAGTTGATCTTGCGCCCGCTGTTGAGCGAGTCTGCGGTCGACATGAGTGCGTACGACGCTGGCGACACCACCATTCCGCCGTCGAGCGCGCGCTGCCACTTCGCGAAATCGCCCACCGTGGAGCACAACGCTCCAGCCGCGAAGGGATGCGACAGATCCAGGAATTGCGCGCGCACCGATGCGCCTGGCGCCTTGCTATAGCCCAGCGCAAACGCAGGATCGGACGTCTTCGACGGACAGTATGACGTTTGCCGCAAACCGAGCGGCTTGAAGAACTGCGCTTCGAGATACTTCGCGTATTTCTGGCCCGACGCCTTCTCGATCACCATGCCGAGCAGGATGTAACCCGTGTTGTTGTATCGGTAGGCAGTGCCCGGCGCAAAGTCGAACGTGTCAGCGGCCACGAACTTGATGATCGCGTCTGGCGACAGTTCGTCGCCCCAGGTTTTTGCCCACCCCGGCGACGACGTGTAGCTGTGGATTCCCGACGTGTGGTTCAGCAGCTGGCGGATCGAAACCTTCTTTCCCAGAAGCGGGAACTGCGGCACGTACTTCGACAGATCGTCATCCAGCTTTACGCGTCCCTGTTCCACGAGCTTCATGATCGCGGAGGACGTAAACTGCTTCGTGATGGATCCAATCTCGTAGATCGTCGTGGCAGTTGGCGCGCGCCACGCATCGACGTTAGCGAGGCCGTAGGCGCCAAACGCCAGGGTGTCGTTCCCGCGAATGACCGCGAAGGCCGCGCTCGGCGCGCGCGACTCGGCGAGATATGTGTAAACGAGCGAGTCGGCGCGCGGACGGAACGCATCGCGCGTGATGGTCGACCGCTGCGCGGCCGCCGACGAGAGTCCGGCGAGCATCGCGAGGGCGGCGACGCGGAAAGAACGCATCATTGCATTGCTCCGGAAGAATGAAAAGTCGTTAGACGGGGCCGCGCATACTTGCTGTCATCCTGAAGGATCAGCACGCGCTGTCATCCTGAGCGAGCAGAGCGAGTCGGTGGATCTGCACTTTCGCCTTTTCTCTGCGACCTCTGCCTCTCCGCGTACCTCTGCG
>JBDTMO010000185.1:0-9180 GCA_039934235.1 bacterium
TCACCTCGGGAAGCATGAGTTCCTCGCGCAGCGACTGCACGAGGCGTACGTCTGGCGCCTCCGGCAGGATCCAGCGGGCACGTGGCCGGGCGAGCGGCGTTGCAGCGGTCATTCTCGCAAGCTACGCCGAGCGCGGTGCCCGTTCAACGCTTAGGGCGTCGTCATTCCGCCGCATACAGAAGCACACCACATCCCTCACACATTTCCAGCGCGCCCGATGCAGCCATGGCGGCGCGGCGTTGAGTGGGAATCGCTGTGTCGCAGGCGCTGCACGACTTGTCACGAAGCGGGAAGACCGATTCGGTGCGCTTCCGAAGCCGGACGCGGTCGTACTTCGAGAGCATGCTTGTGGGCACCGCACGCGCGGTGGCGTCGCGCTTCTGTTTCGCCTTCGCCATGTCGGCGTCGATGGCTTCCCGCTCCGTCTCCAACTCGGTTCGCGTTGCCAGCTGCCGGCTTTCCACCTCGGCGAGCCCTTTCTCGAGATCGGACACGTGATGACGCAGTTCATTGACGCGGCCTTGAACCTGAGCGGCGTCGCGCTCCGCGTCGTCCACCATCCGCTTGGTTTGCTCGAGTTGCGCGATCGCTGCGTTGGCTTCCTTGGGCGACGTCACGCTTTCGTACGCACGTTGGCTGCGTTCCACGAGCGCGCGATTCGCGTCGACCCGGAGCATCGCTTCTCGATGTTTTGCTTCTTCCGCGACGATCGATGCCGCCGCGCGATCACGCTGTCCGGCCACCTTGCCCCGTTCCTTTTCCAGAACCGCGAGACGTGGAGCAAGCGCTTGAAGCCTGTCTTCGAGTTCGTAGAGCTCGACGTCGTCTACCTGCAGTGCAAGCAACGCCTTGACGTCAGGATGCATGAGGAACGGTGGTCGAGGAATCGGTTCGACTACGGCTTTGACTGCCTTTGTGCGAGTGGCCATCACGAATCATAGCAACGGGGAGCACAAAACACCGCATTTCTTTCGTTCCTATTCATTCGACCATCGCAGTATCAAGAAAATGTCCGATTCTCGCGTCAATGCAGCTCTCCATCCCCGAACGCACTCACAGCGCCAGTATTCCAGCGGCGCCCGCCCAGAGTCTGTCGTTCGCGATTTAGGCGCTTAATCACGTCAATCAACTGGTCCTTCTCCGCGTCGCGCGCAATGGTCAGCTGCCGCTGAAGGTCGGCCAACTCCTCATTCAAATCTTTCTCTCGAAACTGAGTCAGAGTTCCGCGAATGACTTCTCCCGTGCGTGACAGTCCTTCGGATTCTTGAAGCAACTCCTGTAGAATCGGCGCAGCGTCTTCGTCGAGGCCATTGGCGAGCACGGCCGTGTCTCCATTCGAAGACAAAATTGATGAGAAAATCTGGCGAAGCAGCGGATTCGCAAAGTCGGACGGACCGACTCGTTCAAGAATAGCCTCGATCTCAGCTGGTCTGTGTAGAAGGACGCGAACAAATTCGCGCTCTGTGAGCTGCATTCCGGACGCCTGAGAATAGCGTACTGGCGCTCGCGGACCTCGCATTTGAACGCGACTGCGATTGTCGTCAAGCTCACGGAGCGCCAACGGCTGGAAGGGAGCGCTCCTAGCCGTCAGTTGCGCCGCAACGCGCATTTCAGATTTGAGAACTTCGACTGACACCCCAGTGACCCTCTGCGCGTGATCCAAGTACAGATCACGCGTAATTGGGTCAGCGGTGGCGCGCAAAGTGGGGAGCAGGCCGTCCAGAGCCTTCCGCTTCTTCCGCAAATCGGAAAACCAACCGCCCCGTTCCAGTACTTGAATCTTCCGTTCGAATACGTCTAACGATTGAGCGAGTTGTGCCTCCAAGCCCTTCGCTCCATAGGTACGCACAAAAGAGTCTGGATCTTCCCCGTCAGGTAGCGTGACTACCTGCACGGAGGCCCCCGCGCGCAAGAGTTCATCGCCGGACCGAAATGTCGCTTTCTGACCAGCTTCGTCGGCGTCGTAAAGGAGGTACGCACGATTCGTGTATTTGCGGATGAGTTTTGCCTGCTCGTCCGTGAGCGCCGTACCCATCGGTGCAACCACGCTCTCGATTCCCGCGCCGATCAGCCGCACGACATCGAAGAATCCTTCGACGACGAGCATCCGTTCATCGCGCCTGGCAGCCAGCTTCGCCCAGTTCAGGCCATAGAGCAGTTTGCCCTTGCTGAACACAGGCGACTCCGCCGAGTTCAGGTACTTGGGCTCACCCGGGCCAAGCAACCGTCCACCAAACCCGGCGACACGATTGGAGACGTCGTAGATGGGAAAGATCAGCCGGTCGCGAAACCGGGGACGCGGCTCACTGGCACCCTCGGGAGTGTGAAGCAAACCCGCCTCGACGAGACGCGCGTCGTCAAACCCCAACGTGTTGAGATGCGTCCGCATCAACCCCACTTCGCGCGGCGCAAAGCCAAGTCCAATTTTCTCCGCGAGCTCGCGCCCGACTTCACGTTTCTCCACGTAACCCCGTGCCGTGCTGCCAAGATCGTCGTCCCACAGCATCCGCCGAAAATATTCAGCCGCCGCGCTGTTCACTTCCCACAGCGGCTCGCGGAAATCCTTTTCGTCCGAGTGGGCAGACGAGACGTCGACCACATCGATGCCCGACTTCTCACCGACCATCTTGACCGCGGTCACGAAGTCGACGCCGATACGTTTCATCAAGTACGAAAAGACGTCGCCGCTTTCATGGCACACGAAGCAGTGATAGCGGCCGATCTTTGGCGACACCGAGAAATTACGGCCGGTGCCCTGATGGAACGGACACGGGCCGCGAAAATCCGCGCCGGTGCGCTTGAGTTGCACGTACTCGCCAATCACCCCGACGATGTCGGCGGTCTCGCGGACGCGCTCGACCGTCTCGTCAGGAATCACGCGAACACCGCGACCGTGACTCCCGCGCCGCCTTCATTCCAGCCCGCCATATGGAATTCACGCACGCGCGTGTCCTTGCGCAGCATC
This sequence comes from bacterium, assembly GCA_039934235.1. Lineage (GTDB taxonomy): Bacteria > Gemmatimonadota > Gemmatimonadetes > Gemmatimonadales > Gemmatimonadaceae > AG11. Next base: position 2,966 of record JBDTMO010000185.1, read on the forward strand.
TCGTCGACGACCTGACGAAGCGCGCCAGTTCCCTTGCCGTGAATGATGCGCAAGCTCTTGAGGTCCGCCCGAATGGCGCCGTCCAGCGCTTGCAGCACAACCCCTTCGGCTTCATCGGCCCGCAGGCCGAGCAAGTTGACCTCGGTACTCACAAACACGTCCGGCGTGTCCCCGAGATAACTCACGGCCGCTTCGGCAGGGCGCTCGGTCTTGCGGAGCATCGCGATCTTTACGGTCAGTTTCATCGACCCAACGACGACAGTTGCCTCTTTACCGCGAATTTCCAGGACGCGCCCGATCTTGCCGCCGAGCGTGCCGACTTCCACCGCGTCACCGTCGACGATCGGCGTCCTGTCCAGGGGGCGAACGCTGCCTTTCTTGCGAACCGCTGCGCGCTCCTCGGCCTCGAGCCTCTCGAGCACGTCTGCCTGCCTTGCCGCAAGCTCTTCCGCTTTACGCCGAGCGTCGCGGCCCATTGCGTCGATGGCGTTGTCTGCCGCTGCGCTGCCCTTCTTCTTCAACTCCTTGATGGTGCGATCGATCTCGGCACGCGCCTCAAGAACGTACTTACGCGCTTCCTGGCGACTGGCCTTCTCGACGCTTCGCTCACGTTCACGGACGTTGTGCTCCCGCTTCACGACGGTGGCAATACGGTCGCGCGCGTCGTCGATCATTACGTTGGCGTCGCGCTCGCGCACCACCAACTCCTCCTCCTTCTTCTCGAGGCGCTCGAGCAGCGCGGCCATGTCGCGCTCACCCTGCGGAAGACGTTCTTCCGCGCGCGCCACGACGTCCGCAGGAAGATTCAGCCGTCGTGCGATGCTGATCCCGTACGACCGGCCGGGGATTCCCTTGATGAGCCGATAGGTTGGCGCGAGCTGCACGGCGTCGAATTGCAACGATGCGTTCACGACGCCTGGCACCTGCGCCGCGAGTTCCTTCAACTGGCCGAGATGCGTGGATGCGAGTGTGGTTGTGCCTCGCGTCGTCAGTGTCTCGAGTATTGCCCATCCAAGCGCCGCTCCTTCTTGAGGATCGGTGCCCGACCCCAACTCATCGATGAGTACGAGCGAATCGGACGTCGCAAGCCGGAGGATGTCGGACAGGTTCTTGAGATGCGCCGAGAACGTGGACAGGCTGGCTTCGATGGATTGCTCATCTCCGATGTCGGCCAGCACGTCGTCGAATACGGGGATCTTGCTTTCCGACCCAACGGGCGCCGGAATGCCGGCCTGCGACATCATCGATACCAGGCCGAGTGCCTTGAGCAACACGGTCTTACCGCCGGTGTTTGGCCCGGACACGAGCAGCGTGCGTTCGCCGGGAAACATGGCAAGGTCGAACGGCACGACGTCCGCACCCTTGGCTAAGAGCAGCGGATGTCGCCCGTCGTGGATGGCAAAACCATTGCGGGCCGGAACGAGATCGGCACGCGTGCACGAGAACTGAATCGCATACCGCGCGCGCGCATGCAACGAGTCCAGCTCGGCCAAGGCGTCCAGCGATTCTGCCAGGCCTTCGCGATGCGGCCGAATGGTGTCAGTGAGCTCGGCGAGAATCCGCTCGACTTCTTCCTGCTCTTCTGATTCGAGCTCGCGAATGCGATTGCCGTATTCGACTGCGGCTGGCGGTTCGACGAACATCAGTCCGCCCGTGCCGGATGTACCGTGCACGATGCCGCCAACGCCCTTGGCGCCTTCGCGGCGCACCGGAATCACGTACCGGCCGTCTCGAATCGTGACGGACATGTCGGGCGCACGATGATGCGCCTCGAGACTTCCCATCACGCGCTCGAGAATACGAATGAGCTCTCCGTGCGATGCGCGCAGTTCACGCCGGATGCGGCGAAGCGCCGGCGACGCGTCGTCCTTGACGACGCCGTCTTCACCAAGCGAGCGCTCGATTTGCTCCTCCTGCGCCTTCGCGACGACCATGCGATCGGCAAACGTGCCGAGCACCGCGCGAATCACCGCAGGGCGACGGTCGTCGCGCAGCGCGTCGCGCGTGCGACGTGCCGACCGAAGCAACACGGCGCCGGCAACGAGTTCCAGCCCATTCCACACGCTGCCGATTACGCGCAGCCGCTGAATCGCACCGGCAAGCTCTGGAACCGGCTCCGGGCGCCAAACTGGTTCGCTACCGAGCAGGGATCGCACAGCCGCCACGCGTCGATGCTCGGCGTCGAGCCACGTGAGGTCAGCACTGGGAGCAAGCGCGCGCACACGCGCTGCACCCGGAACTGAGGAGGCGCGCTCCGCGACCAACTCGAGCAGCCGCGGAAACTCGAGTATCCCGAGGGCGTGCGCGTTCATCTGCGCACCGTCATCACCCCTGCCTGCTCAACTCCTCGCGCGCGATGGCGTTGATCTGGCTCCCCTCCGCGCGACCCTTGAACTGCGGAAGCACCTTGCCCATGACCGCGCCAATCTGCGATGCACCGCCCGCGATGGCGGCACGCACCGCCGTACGCAATTCTTCATCGCTCACGGCAGGAGGCAGGTACGCTTCGAGGATCGTGACTTCGGCGCGTTCCTTGTCGGCGAGATCCTCGCGCTTGCCGGCGTACATCTCGATCGATTCGCGGCGACGCTTGATGCCCTTGCGAATAACGTCGACGACCTCATCGTCCGTGAGATCGCGACGGAGCTCGATCTTTCGATTCTTGGCATCGGAGTAGATCGTGCCAAGGACGAGCACGCGCGCCTTGTCGAGCGACTTGCGCGCGGCGTTGAGATCGGACTGCAGGGTGTCGAAGAGCGGCATCGTTCCGTGAATTGCGCGGCGGTTGAGCGTTGAAGTTATCGCTATGCGTCGGCTCGCGGAACTCCGCGTACCGCTATCCTGGAGGCCACGCCAGCTTGCGACCACCAAGGAGATGCAGGTGCACGTGGAAGACTGACTGCCCCGCATCCGCACCGCAATTCACGACCGTTCGGTAGCCGCCCGCCACGATGCCCTCATCGCGCGCGATAGCGGCCGCTGCCAGCAACAACTCGCCGAGCATGCGCGCATCGGTCGCGTCGTCGAGCGTGGCAACGTGCGTCTTCGGGACGATGAGCACGTGCGTCGGCGCCTTCGGATCAATGTCTCGGAAGGCAATGACGTGCTCATTCTCCAGCACGATCGTGGATGGAATCTCCTTGCGCACGATCCTGCAGAAGAGACAGTTCTCCGTCATCGGTGTCAGCGTAAGTGTGAGCGCACAATCGCGAGTGCAGCGACGCCTGCTGTCTCGAAGCGAAGTATGTTGCTACCAAGCGATACGGTACGCCATCCACCGCGAACGAATCGCGCACGCTCCACCTCGTCGAGTCCTCCCTCGGGGCCGAGTGCGATTCGCACCGGCACGTCCAGCGCCTGTGCAATGGCGGCAATACTTTCACCTTCGGCATCGAGCAGCAGGCGAGCACCGTCAGGCACGGCGGAATCCGCAACGAGCGCCGCATCGAGATCCATCTCGGTGCGCAGCTCCGGCAGCCAGGCGCCGCCGCACTGCTCCAATGCGCTGATCATGCGCAGCCGAAGCTTCTCGCGAAAGCTTGTGCCTTCGCCTCGTGGAGACACGGAGCGAGACCGCGCATACCCCACTGGTTGCCACGCGGTTGCTCCCAACTCAACGGCCTTCTCGGCGAGCATCAGCATTCGGTCGCGATCACCAATGGGCGCCCACAAATCCACCCGTGGCAGCGCCGCCACATCGTCGAGGGAGGCAGGGTCGGTGTCGATGACGAGGCGATGCTTCGCGATTTCTGCAATCAAGCCCACCGCGCGACGGCCCGCGCCATTCGTGAGTCGCACAGCATCGCCGACATCGAGGCGCTTGACTCGCGCGTGATGCGCGGCGTCATCGCCGAGCTCAGCGCGTCCGGTCCACGCACCCGGCGCGTAGAATGTGCTTAACGGCGCACGATTTTCGCGCTCCACCACAATCCCTCCGCGTCCTCTGCCATCACGTTCCATCCTCCGTCGCCGAGCACCTGGAGCATCATCTCGCGTTCTTCGAGAAGGATGCCGCTGAGAATTGCCTCGCCATCGGGAGTGAGCGAGGTTGCGATCATGGGCAACATTTCGATGAGGACGGACGAAATGATGTTCGCCAGCACCACGCGTACGGGCGCGACCAGAGGCAGCAGCACACTTGCGTCGCCCTCGAAGATCGTGATGCGATCAGCGACGCCATTTCTCTCAACGTTCTCTCGCGCGTTCTCGATCGAGTCATGATCGATCTCGACCGCCGTCACATGCGAAGCACCGAGCTTTGCGGCGGCGATTGAAAGCACGGCGCTCCCACTGCCAAGATCCGCCACGCGATCGCCACGCCGTATCACGCTCGGCAACAGACGCACGACGCCTCGCGTCGTCTGATGCTCACCGGTGCCGAACGCCATTTGCGGCTCAATGACAATCGTGCGCGCCGGATCACGTCCGTCAGCAAGCCAAGGTGGAACGATGGAGAGCGCGCCGAGGTCGTGTGCACCGACGCCTTTTTTCCACTCCTCAGCCCAATCAACCGCCGGAATGAGTGAAATTGAAACATCGGCCGTCGGGTCAGCGGCGATAACGGCAGCCTTGACGCGTTCACCGTCCGTGTCGCCAGGAAAGTGCGTGACAAGCTCGTCGCCTGCCTCGTGCACGCCTTCAGAGCCCGCTTCGAACAGCGCAGCCATTGCCTGCTCCCGCCCCGCGCCCGGCCGGACGCGGACGGCGAGCCAGTTCATGCGCCGAGCGCCTCTTTCATCTTCGCCCAGAGGCCCTTGCCACGATCGGCAGGTACGCTGCGCTGAATCTCGCCCAGACGCGTGATCAAACGCTCTTCTTCGTCACTCAGCTTGTCGGGAGTCCAAAGCTGCACGCGAACGTGGAGGTCGCCCGTGCCAGCAGCGTTTACGCGCGCCAGGCCTCGTCCGCGCAGGTGGAACACCTGCCCGCTCTGCGTGCCCGGAGGAATCGTGAGTGCAACGGTACTCGTTGCCGTGGGCACTTGCATGCCGGTTCCCATGACGAGCTGCGGATAGGTGACGAGGATTTCCGTATAGAGATCCTCGCCGTCGCGCTCGAAGCGCGGGTCGTCCGCAACTTCGAAAACGACATGCACATCGCCGCGCTCTCCCTTGCGTACGCCAATGTTGCCGACCCCACGCAGGGTCATGTATTGGCCTGTTGCCACGCCGGCCGGCACCGAAACCTTGATCGACTTTTCCGAGCGCGTGCGACCGTCGCCCTTGCACTTCTTGCATGGCGTCTCGACGACTTGCCCTTCACCCTTGCAGTTGGGGCATGGTGTGACCGCGACGAACTGGCCGAAGAACGAGCGTTGCGCACGCCGGACCTCACCGTGTCCAGCACACGTTGCGCAGCGGTTTGCCTTTGAACCTGGCTCCGCACCGCTGCCTGCGCAGACCTCGCACGGCTCGAGGACCTTGATCCGTACTTCCTTTTCGACTCCCGTGGCTACCTCGACAAGCGTGAGCGGCATCGTGATCTTGACGTCCGCTCCACCGCGCGAGCCACCGGCCTGGCTCCGCCCGAACAGGTCGTCCAAGCCACCAAAGCCCCCGAAGTCGCGCATGAAGATGCCGAGCGCTTCCGAGAGGTCCACGTGGTGGAACCCGCCGCCGCCGCCGCCACGAAGCCCCGCTTCGCCGTAGCGATCATAGGCCGCACGCTTTTGTGGATCGCGCAGCACATCGTACGCCTCGGTGATCTCCTTGAACTTCTCCTCAGCGTCCTTGGAGCCCCCGTTTCGGTCGGGATGGGAGGCCATCGCAAGCTTGCGATACGCTTTCTTGATCTCGTCGTCGGCCGCGGTTCGGTCGACGCCCAGTGTTGCATAAAAGTCAGCCATGGAGGCGAAAATAGTCTGGCAAGAAGTTAAGAAACGCTACAACAAATCCGACAACAAGCGCGACGTGTGCTGGACGAGCGAGATCACCTTGTCGTACGACATCCGCGTTGGCCCAATGACGCCGATAACGCCGGTAAGGGCCCCTGCATGATACTCCGCGGTCACCACCGTGAACTGATCGAGCCGGGGATCGCCGTGCTCGCCGCCGATCGTGATGCTGACTCCAGGCCGTTCGTCGCCAGCGTGTGTCCGGCGTAGCGCATCGGCGAGACGTGCCGGTTCTTCAGTAAGCGTGAGAAGCCGCCGCAAGTTCGCGGCACCGTCAAATTCGGGTTGCGAGGCGAGAACGCTGGCCTGCCCGACAATGACG
>JBDTMO010000186.1:0-9152 GCA_039934235.1 bacterium
GAGCGAGGCGGCTCCGGGCAAGACGGTGCTCGCCGTCCTCATGGGACGCAAAGGACTTCCGCACGGCCGCGCCGAGTTGCACGCGTCGCAAATTCCGGCGTACATCTTTCCGGAATCGGCGGCGCGCGCACTGAATGCGCTGAACAAGCAACGTGAATGGATGCAGCGCGCTCCGTGCAATCCGCTGCCCATGGACGTGGACCGATCCGCGGCAGCGCGCATCATCGGTCAGGCGCAACGAGAAGGGCGCGAGAAACTCACCGAGCTCGAGGCGCTGCAATTGTTGGCGGCCTATCGGATTCCCGTTGCCGATGCCTTCCTGGCGCGGGATGAGGCGTCGCTCGTCGCAGCGGTGCGAGACATTGACGGACCTGTCGCACTCAAGATCGTATCACCAGACATCATCCATAAGACGGACGTTGGCGGCGTACGCGTTGGAGTCACCGGCGAAGGAAACGCGAAAGCGGCCTATCGGGCGATTCTCTCGCACGTTGGCGCGGCGCAACCGGAGGCGCAGATCACGGGCGTGCTCGTGCAACGCATGGTGCCCCACGGTCGTGAGACGATCGTCGGCATCTCGCGTGATCCGGAATTCGGTCCCCTGCTGATGTTTGGGCTCGGTGGAATTCTCGTCGAAGCCTTGGGCGACGTGGTATTTCGTATTCCACCCCTCGACGATGCGCAGGCGCTGGACATGCTGGGCCAAATTCGAGGCGCGCGCATTCTCGATGGCGTGCGCGGCGAACAGCCGGTGGACCGGGAGGCGCTCGCGTCCGTCCTGCGACGCGTCGGCCAACTCGCCATGGACTTCCCGGCCATTCTCGAGCTCGATGTGAACCCGCTGCTTGCCTTTCCGGATGGCGCCATTGCGGTTGACGCGCGTGTTCGCATCGCCAACGTGTCACACACGCCGTAAAACGTTCATCTGGCGCGCCCGAAGTCCTGGTGCGCGCCAGATTCATTGCTGAAGTCCCGACGATCAGAACGTGACAGCAAGTTCGTCGTGCACTTCGGACACGCCTGGGGCAGACCAGGCGGCACCTTCTGCCGCGCGGCGGTCCTCGAACGACGGCACGCTACCAGTCAGCGTAATGATGCCGCCCCGCGCGGTGACGACGACGTGCTCCGCAGTGCGATCGGCGCGACGCTCGAGTGCCTGTTTGATGCTACGGGTGACGTCAACTTCCGAAACGGGATTCGGCTTCACCATGAGGTTGTTGCTGACGCCACGAATACCGACGAGGTTGCGCACGCAACGCGTCGCTGCATCGCGCTGAAACTGCCAGATCACCTCGCCCTCGAGCGTGACCCATCCGTTCGCGACCCGGCTCTGGATCTTCTCATCCGGCACTTCGATATCGGATGCGAGCGCATTCACCACACGATGCGCAATGTCCGTGTCCGTCCGGTTGTACGCGCCGGGGATGGCGACCTTGAGATCGTTTGCGACTGCCCGCACGCCGAGCACGCGCTCCACCGCACGCTCCGAGGCCCAGCTCTGTGCGTAACTCTCGACGGAGCCCGTGAGCGTCACGACACCATCCTTCGCGGCCACACCAATCTCCTTCTCCTTGATTCTCGGGTCCCACGTCAGCTCCGAGAGCACGTCTTTGTGCAGTTGGTTGTCGGTCTTCATACGACGCTCCTCCTTCAGGGAATCGTGTCCTATCCGGGACATGGTTCAATGTCTCGTACGGAAGCGCGACGTCTGTAAGGCAACACCGCACGAAGAGGAGTGAACGGTGAACGGTGAACGGTGAACCGTTGGTCGCGGCTGTCCGGTATTCACCGACGGACACCGCGTCTATCACCGGTAGCTTCAAGAGTGCAACAGCGAAGGCACACAAAGAAAGGAGGCTGTATGGCACTCGTCAGATTCCAGCGTCGCCCACAGCGCGCGGCGTTCCCGGCGCTACCCGCATTCGCCGGCGCTGAAGAACTCGAAAACCGGATGCGGAAATTCTTCGATGAGGGACTTCTCTCGTTCGATGGAGACCTGCTTCCGCAGACCATCGGATGGATGCCCGCAACAGACGTCGCGGAGACTCCGGAAGCATTGACACTCACCGCCGAGCTACCCGGCCTGGATCGCACGGACGTCGATATCACGGTCGACGACGGCATGCTCACGATCCGTGGTGAAAAGGCGGACGAACGGACGGTCGAAGACAAGAAGTATCACGTCGTCGAGCGGATGTACGGATCGTTCCAGCGGAGTTTCGCACTTCCACGCACGGTGGACGCCTCGAAGATCAACGCCGAGTTCGGCAAGGGCGTGCTCACCATCGTGATGCCGAAGACGACGGAAGCAAAGACGAAGGGCCGGAAAATCGAAGTCGCGGACCAGAAGATCGAAGTCGCGGCCAAGAAGTAAACCAGAACCAGTGCTCGCCCGGAACGCGTCCGTTCAGCGCCGGGCGAGCGTCTGGCTCAATCGAATCTGGAGGCGTCAATGTTCACAAAGCTGCTGGTCCCGCTCGATCGCTCCGAACTCGCGGAGCAGGCGCTGGGTCGCGCTCGCGCGCTCGCGCGCGGCTGTCAGGCAGCCGTCGATATCGTGATGGTGCACCAACCGGACGAGTACGCCATGTACGGTGACACACTCGGGCTGGAGCACCGGCAGCTCGACACGGAAGAGCAATATCTCAGCGACATCACGACGAAGCTCGCGAGTCCCGGATCGGTGTCGACCACCCATGCAGTCCTCAGGGGCGACGTAGTCCCAAGCCTTACTGCTCGCGCGCTCGAGGGCGGAGCCGATCTCATCGTGATGACATCGCACGGAAGAACGGGGCTCAGGCGCGCAATGCTGGGAAGCACCACCGACGGCATGATTCGGCATTCAGCGATTCCCGTCATGGTGCTCCGGCCCGCGGAGCATCACACGTCACCGCTCGACACACCCGAACCGTTTCGAACGATTCTCGTCCCGCTCGACGGCTCGCCGGAAGCGTTGCGCGTGCTCGATGCGGCGACGTCACTTGCGTGCTGCGATAACGCACAACTCATCCTCGTACGCATTGTGCAGCCAGTGCCACTCGTGATGGCGGATGCATCGATCGCCTCCGTTTACCCGTTGTACACGCCGGACGATCTGGCCACCGATGGCTTGGTGAAGGAGGCCACCCGGGAGCTCGAGGCCGCTGCGCGCACTTGCGCGGAGAAGGATTGCCCAAATGCCAGACATGAAGTCGTCGTTGCGATGAGCGTCGCGCCGGCGCTCCTGGAGTTCGCGCGCGATCATCGTGCTGACGCAATCGCGATGTCCACGCACGGCAGGGGCGCGTCGAGACTGTTGATCGGAAGCGTCGCCGACGAAGTCATGCGCGGCAGTGGGCTTCCAATGCTGATGCACGGGCCGACGCTCATTGGGCGCGGTGCAATGTCCGAGCATGACTCTGCGGTTGGCGCGGCGCCACCGCTCGCCAGCATCGCGTAACGTGGTACGTGCGAGGTGTCGTCATGAACAACATCACGAAGTCGGAATTGGTGAGCGCGTTGCGTCAGACTGTCCTTCCGCTCGCTGGCGAGGCCGATGACTTTCATCGGCTCATGGCGATGGTCGGCAACGCGCAACTGGTGCTCATCGGCGAGGCCTCGCACGGCACACACGAGTTCTACAAGATTCGAGCAGAGATCACGAAGCGGCTCATCAGGGAAAAGGGCTTTGGCGCCGTCGCGGTGGAAGCCGACTGGCCAGACGCTTCGCGCGTAAACCGCTTTGTGCTCGGCGGCGGTAGTGACGTTGACGCGATCGAGGCGCTCGGAGGATTCAAGCGGTTCCCGCAGTGGATGTGGCGCAACGCCGACGTGCTGGATTTTGTCGGCTGGTTGAAGACGCACAACGCCGCGCAGCCGTCCTTTGATGGCGTTGGCTTCTATGGTCTCGATCTGTACAGCCTCCACGCGTCGATGGACGCCGTGCTCACGTATCTTCGCGCCGTGGATCCGGACGCGGCACGTCGCGCGGAGGCGCGTTACGCGTGCTTCGATCACTTCGGTGCAGATCCGCAGCGCTATGGCTACGCCACCAGCTTGGGCCTGACGCCGTCGTGTGAGCGTGCGGTTGTGGACCAACTCGTCGACCTGCGGCGTTCGGCGTCAGGATATCTGCGAAGCGATGGTCCCGATGCAGCGGGATCATTGTTCTTCGCCGAGCAGAACGCAAATGTGGTGGCGAATGCGGAGCGGTACTATCGCGCAATGTTTGGCAGTCGTGCGAGCTCGTGGAATCTGCGCGATCGGCACATGGCGGACACGCTCGATGCACTCATCCGCTATCTATCGCAGCGTCGGGTGCCGCCGCCGAAGATCGTGGTGTGGGCGCACAACTCCCACCTGGGAGACGCTCGCGCGACGGAGATGACGCGCCGCGGTGAACTGAACGTCGGGCAATTGGTGCGCGAGCGACACGGTGCGGCAGCGGTCCTTATTGGCTTCACCACGTTTGAAGGGAGCGTCACCGCTGCCGCGGATTGGGATCAGCCAGCCCAGTGCATGCAGGTGCGCCCCGCGCTCCCTGGCAGTGTCGAAGCGCTCTTTCACGACGTCGGGATGCACAACATCATGCTCGATCTCGTCACGCCGACAGTGGCGGCGCGAGCGCTTCACGCACCACGACTCGAACGCGCAATCGGCGTGATCTACCGGCCGGAGACGGAGCGGCAGAGTCACTACTTCCACGCCAGTGTTGCGTCGCAGTTCGACGCGATATTCCACTACGACGTTACGCGTGCTGTCGAGCCACTCGAGCGCAGTGCGGTGTGGCAACACGACGAAGCACCAGACACCTTTCCGTCGGCGCTGTAGACGCTGGCCCTAGTCGCAATGCGGTTCACGCGGATGTGGCATATCGCCGCGGAGTCTCACTCGTCGAGCACTAGTCGTGGACGGCAATGCGCACGCCGTCCACGACTTTGTCTGACGGAAAGAGCACAACCCGTTCTGAGGCCGTGAGTCCCCCGAGCACTTCAGCGTTGGCGTCGCCGACGTGCCCGATCCGCACCTCGCGCCGACGCGCGCGCCCGTCCGCCATCACGTACGTCGTCCAACTGTTCCCCTGACGGACAAGCGCGCTCACCGGCACCGTGACGACATCGGGCCGCGACCACGTCACGATTCGCGCCTCGACGCGATATCCGTCGCCCAGCGTCGCGGGTGCCAGCGGAATGTCGATGATGACGTTCACCCGCTGCTCGTCGACGCCGAGCGCGGAGACGCGCGTAAACGCGGCGGGCTCCACGGAGCGCACACGTCCGGTCAGGACACTGTCGCCGCCCCACTGCTCGAGCCGCACCGCATTGCCTTTACACAGGGTCGCCGCATCGCTCGACAACACGTCCGCCACCACTTCGATGGAGCGTGAATCGCCGAGTTCAAGCAGCGCCGCGCCCGCCGCAGTGACGCGCTCACTTCGCTCGGGAATCCGAAGCACGGTGCCGGCTACAGGAGAGCGAACGAGTACGACGTCGTCCGCGTTGGCTCGTCGATGACCGCCCACCGCGATGAGTGCGGAACGCGCCAGACGAACGTCTGCGCTCGCCGACTGTGCCTGTGCCGTGGCAGCGTGCGCGTCCTCGTTGGCTTGCCGCCACGCGAACCATACAAGCTCCGTGTCGCGCGGCGCCAATGCGCCCGCAGCAATGAGCCGGCGCGCGCGTTCCAGCTCCTTTTCACGGAGATCTGCGGACGCACGCGTAATGCGCACGCGCGTGGCGGCTTCCCCCACGCGCGCAACCGCGCCATCAATGCGTGAACGCGCCTGCTCGGCGGACTGCATGTCGATTGGCATGGGGGCGATCGTCGCGACAACGTCTCCTGCATGAACCGCACTTCCCTCCACGAGCGCGATGCGCTCGAGCCGGCCGGCCACGGGAGCCGTAACGACGTATCGCTCGCGAACGCGCGTACGACCATCGGCGTCAACCGTCGTTTCCAACGGGCCTCGACGGACCAGCGCCGTCTCGACATCCAGCGGGTGTGGACGCCGCGCCAGGACGACGCCGACGCCGACGACGGCGATGGCAGCCACGCCAATGAGTTGTGCGCGTGATGGACGCATGGGTCACTCTCGTGTCTTGAGTACGGCGACGAGATCGAGGCGATCGATTCGGCGCCGCACGATGAATCCCGCCAGGACGGCCGCCAGCGATACCACGACCGCGGCGAAGACGTACGAAGCAGGGTTGACGACAAAGGGAAAATGGACGCGCTCATTCACCATGGCCCGGGCGAGCAGGGCGCTGAAGCCGATGCCGAATAGTGCGCCCACCGGTAAGGCGAACAGCGTCGTCGCGCCCTGCTCGCCCAGGAGGATGCCCGACACTTCACCCTTGGTGAACCCGAGCACGCGGAGGCTCGCGAGCTCGCGGCCACGCTCCGACAGCGTGATGCGAGCGCCGTTGTAGACGACGCCGATCGCAATGAGGCACGCGGAGCCGACGACGATGGTAAGGACCAGGTTCACGCTGTCGCGTGTTTGCTCGTCGACGTTCCTGACGATACCCGCGCGCGACATCGCCGTCGCAACGCCTTTCATGTCCTTCAGCGCACTGAATACGCGAGCATCCGATCCGGCCTCGGTCGCGAGATATGCGCCGGAAATGGTGTTGCCCTCGCGAAGCAGGCGGTGCAACGCCTGGACGTCCATGTAGGCACCCTGCCCGAGCGTCTCCTCGAGCAATCCGGCGACGATGAGGGGACGTCGCGCGTTGCCCAGCTCGAGGAGCTCGACCTCGATGGTGTCACCCGCGTGCACATGCAATGCGCGCGCGAGACTCGCGCTCAACACGCAGCCGCGCGGCGGCACCTCATGCACGTGTCCATCAAGATCGACGAGTCGTCGCAGTTGCGAGCCCGCTGTCAATCCAATGATCGAGCTGGAATGACTCACGGTGCCCGCGTGAAATCGCACGCCAGTGGCGCGAAAGGGCTCAACAATGTGGACGTCCGGCATACGACGCAGGGCTTCCGCCGCGCGCGCCGGACGTGGCGCGCGAAACGCCACCGTAAAGTCGGAGCGCTGCGCGATGCGAAACTGCACGTCCATCATGCGATCGATGGCATCATACGGATACCGGCCTGCGGCCAGCAGCGCGACGGCAAGCGCAATGCCGATGACACTCGACAGCGTTCGGAGTGGGCGCCGTTCGAGATTGCGCAACGTCATACGCACGACGGGAGTCGTCAGCCCTCGCAAGCCAAGCTGTTCGAGCAGCAGTGGGCGAAACTTCGCCGGCGTTTCTGGCCGCAGGGCTTCGGCTGGCGGAAGGTTTGATGCCCGGCGCACCGCGCTCACAGCGCCAAGCAGCGCGAACCCACCGCTGACGCCGATGCCCATCGCCGCGCCGCCCCAATCCACCACGGGGCGCAACTCCGGAAAACGAAAGTACTCCGCATAGAGCGTCGTGAATGCGCGCCCCATCCAGATGCCCGCACCGCAACCAAGAATGGCGCCAAGTCCGACGGCGGCCAGCGCGAACGCAAGGTAGTGCGCGCCGACCTCCGGCTTGTGTACCCAAATGCCTTGAGTGCGGCGATCTCGTCGCGCTGCGCAGTGATCAGCCGCGAAAGCACGGTATTGAGTAGGAACGCACCGACGAGCAGGAAGAACGTTGGAAAGATCGTTGCGTTGGCCCGGAGCTGTGCGAATTCGTCGTCGAGAACACGCGCGGACGATTGATCGGCGCGACCATGCGCACCAACGCTTCCCCACGGCGCGAGCAGTCGATCGAGGGCCTCGGTCACCGTGCGTTCGTTCGCACCGGGCGCCAGCCGCACGGCGACATCATTGAACGCACCCTTCATGTCGAACGCCGTCTCGAGCGTCCGCCGGCTCGTCCAGAGAATTCCGGACAGGCGGTTGTCGACAAATACGTCTGCGCCCGCCAATTCCACGACAAACTCCGGTGACAGCGCCACGCCAACAACGCGCAGCCGCTGCCAGCGCCCGTTGATCACCGCGCCCAGGGTGTCGCCCGCGACGATGTGATTGAGGCCCGCGAAACGTTCGCTCACGAGCACCTCATCATTTCGGTCGGGAGCGATCCAGCGCCCCGAACGGAGGTAGAGCGCATTGAGCATCGGCCGGTGCCGGTCGGGAATGGAGACCGCATGCGCCATCGCGGCCTTCGCGAGCCCAGGCACGTGGAGTGTGATGGAGCGAGCAATGCGAGTCTCGATTGCGCCCACACCCTCGATCATCTGGATGCGCCGCGCGAGCGACACGGGCGCACGCTCGACGGTCGCAAACACGTCGGCGAATCGATACGATGCGTAGTACTGATCTCGCGCTCGCTGGATCGACGTCAGCGTGCTGCGCAATCCCATGATCGTCATCGCACCGCAAGCCATGAGCGCTGCGATCGATGTGACCTGAGGCCATAGCCGCTTGAGGTCGCGAAGGAGTTTGCGATTGAGGGTGCGCATGCGCGACGCTCGCTTCGTTACCAGTCCAACTCGTCCACGTTCGCGCGCTTCACATTCCGGCGGTCCTCGGTAATGCGACCGCTCGCCATGCGCAGCACGCGATCTGCCATCGCGGCGATGGCCGCATTGTGCGTAATGATGGCGGTGGCCGTTCCGAGCGTCGCGTTGACGTCCGCAAGGGTCCGCAGGACCAAGCGCCCCGTCTCAGCGTCCAGCGCTCCGGTGGGTTCGTCGCACAGCAAAACGTCAGGCCGCTTGGCGACTGCGCGCGCAATAGCCACGCGCTGTTGTTCGCCGCCCGACATCTGCGCGGGAAAGTGGTCGAGCCTGTCGCCGAGCCCAACGAGGCGCAGTGCATCGTCGGCAGGCATTGGGTGCAGCGCGATATCGGTGACCAGCTCCACGTTTTCGCGCGCAGTCAGGCTCGGGATGAGATTGTAGAACTGAAAGACGAAGCCGATGCTCTGCCGGCGATATTGCGTGAGCTCGCGCTCGTTCAACGCGCTCAGCTCCCGGCCGCGAAATGCGACGGTGCCGGAGGTGGGCGAGTCCAGTCCGCCGAGAATGTTCAGCAGCGTGGACTTTCCGCTGCCGGAAGCGCCAAGCAGAACGAGGAATTCTCGTTCGTTGAGATCCAGGTCGATTGAGCGAAGGGCAGGGACTTCGACGTCGCCCATGTGGTACGTCTTCGTCAGGCCTCGCACGCGAAATACCGCGTCACGCTC
>JBDTMO010000187.1:0-9088 GCA_039934235.1 bacterium
ACCGACCACAAAATCGAGTTCGACGCCCTCGCGCTTCAGCACTTTCCAGAGGCCGAGTGCCGCCGCGCACTTGACGCTACCCGCGCCGATGACGAGGGCGATTTTTCGCTTGGGCTGGGAAACGACGGGCGCGGCGGCGACCGGAGAGGTCGGGGTCATGCGCCAAAGCTCGCGACGGCGGCGTCGACCTCGGCGTACATCTTGAGAATGGACGTAAATCCGCTGAGCTCGAGCACGCGATACACGGCAGGAACGGCCCCCGCGAGCCGGAAGTCACCGCCCTGTTGGCGCGCCTGCTTCACCGTGGCAAGCAACGAGCGAAGGCCGGCGCTGCTGGTGTACACCACGGCAGCGAGATTGCCGACCAAGTGCACGTTGCCGGCGTCGAGCTCTGCCTGCAGCGCAATGAGCAACGCCTCCGCGGTGATGCCGTCCACGCTGCCGGCGATATGGACGACGGTCGCGGGGTGACGCTGCTCGATCGAGATATCCATCACAAATCTCCAGAGTGAATGCGTTGAGGCGGAATGCATTTACGAAGGATGAGCGTGTTGCCTTTTACGGCGTCGTGGTCATGGCGAACTTCGTCCATCGTCTGTGTAATCAAGTGCCAGCCCAGGCCTCCAAGCGGACGCAGTTCCGCACTCACATCGAGCGCGGGTGCCGGTACGCTGGAGGGATCGAACGCCACACCGTTGTCCTCGATCGCCACGACGACCTGCGATGCATCGCGCGTGATGGCGATTGCGATGGGTCCCGGCGCTCGGCCGCGGTACCCGTGCTTGATGACGTTCATGCAGGCCTCTTCCGTGGCGAGGCGCACCGCAAACGCGATGTCATCCGGAAGACGGGCGTCTGCACATGCTCCGTCGACGAAGCGGAGCAGGTCCGGCAGATCGTCGGGTCGCGCGATGCGTTCGATTCGCCACGCCTCGCTCACGGCGGCGCGGCCGGCGCCACCCATCGTTCGATCTTTCCGAGCAGTCGCTCGAGTTCCACGGGCTTTGTGTCGAAGTCGTCGCATCCCGCGGCGCGTGCCTTAGCTTCGTCTCCCGTCATGGCGTGCGCTGTCAGTGCGATGATGGGAATGGCGCGCGTTGCCGGTGCGGCCTTGAGACGTCGCGTTGCTTCCCATCCGTCCAGGACGGGCAGGCTCATGTCCATCAACACGATGTCCGGCATGATCTCTGTAGCCATCGAGACACCCTCGGCGCCATCACGAGCGAGCGACACCTCGTACCCCCGGCGCATGAGACGACGCGACAGCATGTCGCGATTCAACTCATTGTCTTCGACGATCAGCACCCGGGGCATGCAGTCACTCTCGAATCCAATGTGATGGCCCGCGACGCGAAGCGCTGGAATCATTCTGCACACCGCGAATTGGCCACGCAAGGTCCGCGATCTCGCTACAACCCCTCTCGTTCGCGCCGCGCCGCACCGCGCGTGAGCGTCCCGGGATGCCGACGAGGTGAGCGCCTGCGCGACTCGCCGTGCCTGCGGGCCTGCGCCGCCACCCCCCATGGCCTATTTTAGGAAGTTGTTACCCTCCGTCCAAAATCATGCGTCGAATTGCTGTCATATCGCTCGGCCTCGCGTGTGTGGCCACGAACGCGCGCGCTCAGACTCGGCTGCGAGAGTATCGTGGTGAGGTCATCCTCTCGGCGCCCTTCGTTGCCGGTGTCGACTTCAAGGTCCTGCTGGACGAGCGGCTCGACATGAGTACCCAGGCGCCGAATGAAGTCATCGTCGGGGTCGGATTGCAGTCACCGCAATTCCACCGCGCCAGCGCCGCAGTCGAAGTTCGGCACGTGAAGGCACTGAATGGCGCGATCGAGCATCGCTACGTGCCCACGCTGTACACCAACTTTGCGCTGCCCGGCGGCTTCGACCTGCGCAACCGTGACCGGCTCGAATTGCGCGCAGCGAACGGCGGGTGGTCGCGCCGCTATATCAATCGCTCTGCCATCGGCCACGACGTGAGCGTCGGCGATCGCGCGGTCTTTCCGTATGTGCAGTCGGACCTGTACTACGACACCCGCGTTGGATACGTGAACCGACGCGACTGGACCGTGGGCGTGCGCGCGCCACTCACCAGTGGCGCGAGCATCGATCCCTTTCTGACTCGGTCGAGCGACACCAGCCGCGTGCCGCACCTTGGCTTCACCGCCGGAGCAGTGCTTCGGGTCGCCCTGTAGCCGTCGTCAGGCGGGCGGCCGACCGCCGCCGCCGCCACCACCACGCCCACCACGGCCACCACCGTCGCCGCCGTCCCCACCAAATCCGCCCAGACCACGGTCGGGTGGCACAGTCTTGACGGCATCCGGCAACTTGGCCAGCTGCTCGGCCGTCAACGCCCCTTGAAGATCTTTCACGGACTTCTCCGCGAGCTTGCGCGCTTCCTGCGTCTTGCCCTGCATCCGCGCGCCAATCACCTGCGGATCCGGCGCCGTGCCCGCACCGGTGAGCACATCCGCGAGCTCCTCGGCAATCTTGTCCGCCTTCGCCGCGATGTCTTCGGACAATGACTTGAGCGTCGTCTTCTGTGTCTCGGTCAGCGCGAGCTTGAGTGAATCGTCGAGCGCGAGCGTGCGCAGGAACGGATTGGGAACGAGGCGCGCCAGACGCGTCTTCCACTCCTCCTTGGAGAGTGGCTTCCCATCGGCGCCCTGCCCGAACATGCGCCCGATCTGCTGCCGAGCGGGGTCCTGACCAACCGTCAGCCGCCCTGTTAGTCCAATCTGGAAAGGAACACGGAACGCACTGTTCGATGCGTTTGGCGTGCCGAAATGCTCGTTGACCTGATACTTGAATTGCTGTGTTGCCGGATCAAAGCCGCGCACATACAACAGCGTGCGATCTGCGATGACGGGCTGTCCCCAACCATGCAGGTTGTCGCCGTGCAGCAACTGGTCGAGCCCCACAAGGCTGTTCTGCAATTGGATCTGCAACGCCAATCGGCGCGCAAGTCCAAAAGCATCAGGCTTGAGATTCAGCTGCAGGTCCAGCGCGGGCGTCCACGGGACGGAGCAGCTGTTGCGCGACGCAACGTGCCCGAGCTGCGATTGCAGACACTCGCTCACTCGAGACGGCGAGTTCGCGAGGACGCGAGAGATACCATTCGCAACCGCCGTGTCACCCGTCATCTGCGGATTGAAGATGAACGCGCGATCGTTTCGCGAGCCGTCACCATTCACGTCGCCACTGACGATCGGCGTGTAGCGCTGCCCTGCCGTCAGCCGCCCAATGGCAGTGACATCCAGCCAGGCGCGCGCCGGGAAGGTCATCGTCCCCAGCAGCGAATGCCGGCGCTCGAGATCTGATGTGCCCCACTGGACGACGTTGGGATTGCCCGCGGTGGACGCACCGCCAAATCCACCGCCACCACCGCCGCTAAAGCCGTTCTGCTGATCGCGCGAACGGAGGAACGTGTACGACGCATTGAGCGTGATGCCCTGCAGCGTCACGCCGCCCGTCGAGACGGTGACCTGCGAGGAAATCGAATGCAACTGCGACGTGAGCTCCGTCACGCTGCCGTACTCTGGATGCAGACGCGAGGCAGTGATGCTCGTGGCGCCAGTCGTCGAGATGATCGACGTGGGCGCGCTGTACACCGGACGTCCATCTTCACCGGCGAGCGTAAACTTGGGCGCGGCATCGAGATTGAGGTCGTGCGAGCCGGTCTGGTTGATTCCGTACGCCAGCGAGCCATCGATGCTGAAATTGTAGCGCTGTAAATAGCGACGACTTCCACCGAGTGATGCGCGCCACACCTTGGGGGCGCTGAAGCCGTTCTCGAATGTCGTGACGTTGCGGCGCGACCCGGAGAGCGGCACGGGCTGCGGCGTACCGCCCACGTCGAGACACTGCGTCGGAATCGACGCAGGGTCCGTGAGATACGAACTCCAGTCGGGCACAGGCACCGCGGCGCCAATGCAGGTGAGCGTCGACTGTCCGCCCAGAAGCCCCGTGGCGTCGACCGCTGTGGCAACAAGGTTCGACGAAATCTTTCCGCGGAACTCTCCCACGCCG
Source organism: bacterium (assembly GCA_039934235.1). GTDB lineage: Bacteria > Gemmatimonadota > Gemmatimonadetes > Gemmatimonadales > Gemmatimonadaceae > AG11. Next base: position 4,033 of record JBDTMO010000187.1, read on the forward strand.
CCACGAATCGTCCACGCGGATGAGTTGAAGCCTCCCGGCCCACCACCACGTCCGCCAAAGCCGCCGCCCTGTCCACCACCGCCTTGGCCGCCGCCGCGCTGCGCGCGTGCCGCCGCGGATGTGTCACCCCGTGCGCGCGCGGAGTCAGCGGCCGCGCCGTTCGGGGCTGCATTGTTCCCCGGCGCGCCCATCGAGTAGGTGAAGCCCAGGCGCGGGCTCGCGTGCACCTCGGACGGCGAATGATCCGTGCGCCGGTTGAACAACGTCTCCACTTCCGGATTGTATTCCGGGTCGCGCGGAAATGCGGATCCCTCTAAACGAAGGCCGTACACCATCTGGAATCGCGGCGACTGGCGCCATGCGTCACCGAGGTAGAGCGCCGCGCTGTTGCTGCCGGCCAAACGATCGCGTCCGGAAATCGTCCGCGTAAACTGCGCCGGATGATTGGCTTCGAAATCGGCGAGCGAGTTGTAATAGTACGTCCCGTACCTGTTTGGGATATTTCCAACAGTCGACCGGTCGGCGTTGATCAACCCGCCGAGTTTTACGCGATGTGCGCCGCCCCGACTGACGTAGCTCACTTCGTCGCTGCCTTCCAGCAGGCGCGAGTGCGTTTCCTGCGGCAGCGACGGATTGCCGCCGAATTGGAGATTGGTGACGCTTTGCGTGCCGTCGGTGAGCGTTCCCGCCATGGTGACGCGACCGTTTGGTGTAATCAGGTATGGGTCGGTGTTCTGGCGATCCGACGACTGGTAGATGCGTGCCTCGTTGATCAGCCCGTGCACATGCGAGGTCAGCGTCGCCATCACGCCACCTCCAAGCGTGTGGAGGTTGCCACCAGTGCTCGGCACCGCCGTCGACTGAATGCGCGTTGCATCCTGCAGCTGGCCACGCCAATCGCCACGGATGGTCAGCGTGTTCAGTTCGCCGAGCGACCAGTCATAGCGCACGATCGCCGAGGCATTGTCCGCCAGTCGTTCGTCGGGAATGCCCGGAAGCGTCGCGCGCACGCCAATCGTGTTGAGCCGCGACAGGAACCGCGTGACAGAATCCTGGCTGGCGCCAAGTCGCGTCAGCGTCTGCGTGTTGGCGGCGAGCAGCGACGAGAGCGGATTCGTACGCCGCGACACTGACGCCGCGCCAAAGATGAACATCTCATCTTCGACAATCGGACCGCCGGTGCCAAAGCTCAGCGAGTTCTGCATGTACTTCTGGCCGAACGTCGCGGACGACTCGTCGACGAACTCGAGTTCCGGATCGCGTAGGGAATACGTCACGACGCCCTGCACGTTGTTCGTACCGCCGCGCGTCGTCGACGCAACCTGACCGCCTGTAAACTGACCTCGGCTTACGTCATACGTGTTCGTTATCACGCGTGTGCTGCGCACGGCCTCGGATGGAACACTTCCTGAGCCGAAGCTCAGGCCGTCGAGCGTAATCTGGTTCTGATTCGTGGGTTGGCCTCCCACCGAAAAGGCCGCCGCGGTGGAATCGGTCGCTGAGGTGCTGATGACGCCGGGCGCCAAACCAGCGATCGAGGCGAGATCGCCCTTGTCGATTGGAAGGCGGTCGAGCTGCGCCGCCGACAAGTTGCGCTCCTGACTGCCCGCGGTGGGCCGATCCTGCTGTTGCCCCTGAGTGTTGTTCGCGCGTACCTGTACGGCCGCGAGCACCTGGGCATTGCGCGTGAGCCGGACATTGAGCACGAGCCGGTCCTCGTCGCTCTGGCGCGCGACCTGACCAGTATATGGGCCAAAGCCGAGGAAGCTCACCTTCAGCGTGTACGACCCGCCGCCATCAGGAAACAGGATTGAATACTCGCCATTTTCGTTCGTCGTCTTGCGACGTGTGATCCCCGTTTCAGACGACGTGACCTCGACCCGGGCACCAGCGACGGGCATCGTATCGGGACCGATTACCCGACCCATAATGATGTCCGTCGTCGAACCGACCTGCGCACGCGCAGGAATCGCGGCAGCTAAGAGGACGGCGATGGCGAAAAGCGTATATCGTAGCAAAGCAGGAGCGCGCATGAATTACACGGAAGGTTTTTCGTGGAGCGGGCGGCGTCACACCAGCACGCAGTCAGTTCAGTCGACTGTACTACGTGCCTTCGAGTCTGAACCGTTGGTTGACGGAAGTAACAAATCTCCGCGCAACGCTTCTGACGACGGGAGTGCAGCCTCGGCGATCGCCTCGCGCACGGCGCTGACCACATCGAGTGATGCCTGGCGAACGATGCGTGCGACAGCACCGATTGCGGCGCCAACTACGCGCACAGGATCGACACTTGGCTGGCCGCCATCGGGATAGAGCGACGACATGATGACAGATCGCAATGACAGCGCGATCGGGGTCGCAAACTGCAACGCGTTGAAGTGATCGTCGTAGTGTGTGCCCAGCCCTTCGATGAGCGACGCCGTACGTGCGAAGTAGACCAACTGGCTCGGCAATATGATTGGCCAGTCGTAGAGCTCAGCGAGCACTTCGTTTGCCAGGAGCTCGACACGTTCTCGCGTTGTCGTTCGTTGTCTCGACACGGCAAGCAACGTTGCGGCGAGATGACGGATCACTTTGGGATCGGCGCCGGTCGCCACGAGGCCCAGCCGATGAAAGCTGTCGGCCAGTGCGTCTGCATCCTTGCGAATGGCCGCGAAGATCGCGGCCACCAACTCGCGCCGAAGATCGAGCGGAACGCGAACCACCATGCCAAAATCGAGCAGGATGATTCGGCCATCCGCGGCCACGTGCATGTTGCCCGGATGCGGGTCGGCGTGAAACAGTCCGTGCACGAGCATCATTCGCGCATACAGCTCCATCACCTCGCGCACCATGCGCTCCGGCTGTACGCGACCCTCGGCAACCCACTCGTCGAGTCGGTCGATGCGCAGACCCGGACAGTATTCCAGCACGAGTGCACGCTGGCGGACCAGTGGCTCGATGACGCGCGGAATCCACACCTCACGCGTGCCGGCGAAGTTTGCGCCAATGGCCACGGCGTGCGCGGCTTCCATCCTGAAGTCCATCTCTTCAGAAACTCGCGTCGCAAATTCATCGATGACCACACGCGTGCCGATGACGTGCGGATTGGGCCACCACCGCTCGACGGTGCCGACAATGCGTTTTGCCGCTTTCACATCGAGCGCGACGAGTTTCTCGACGCCGGGCCGCAGCACCTTCACGACCACTTCTTCACCGCCATAGCGCGCGCGGTGCACCTGACCCAGCGATGCCGCTGCAAGCGGCGTGCGATCGAAGCGCTCGAACAGCTCGTTCGCGGTAACGCCGTACTCCTCGAGGATGATGCGCTCGACCTCCTCCACCGGAACGCTCGGCACCTGATCGGTGAGCGTCGTCAGCTTTTTCGCATACGCCGGCAGGAGCAGGTCAGATCGCCCCGCGAAGATCTGCGCCATTTTCACGAACGTCGGCCCGAGGTCAGCCAGCGTGGACACAAGGCGCTCCGCGCGCCGCTCATGATCGGCAGCCGTGCGATGTGCAGGTGCGCCGAAAAAGAACCAGCGTCGAAAATCGCGCCAGAACGCGAGTGCGAATGGCGAAAGACGGAAGACGATGACTACGAGACGCATCGGATCGCGCTCAAGGAGCGCGCATCGTCGCTGGATCGATGCCCTGTGCTCGGCACCACGCTTCGTAGGCCTGCGGCATGATCTCGGACGGCGTAATCTCGCTACGTCCGCCCCAGAAGACGTTCGTGTAGGTCACGGGAATACCGACGGCCTCGAGGTGGCAGTCGATCGCCGCTTTGTGCTTCAGCACCATGTCCTTCTCGGTACCGTGTGCGACGGCCATGATGTTCACGCCGGCAAACTCGGCGCCGCCCTCGCGCCAATACGCGTGCGTGAGGATATGATGACGTCCCACTTCGCGACCCGCTTCGATTTCGCGCCCCACTGGCACGCGCCAGTGAAACAGCGCGTTATAACGCGTCACGCGAGCGCCCGTAGAGGAAGGCTTCACATGTTCGAGGAAGGTCGAAAAACGCCCGATGACACCGCGTGCGGCAAGTCCGCGCGACACGCGAAGGAATTCTTCGTAATCCACGCCTGCCTCGTCGGCGCGCGCGCGCCACGGCTCTGGCGTCAACTCATCAGCCTCAAACTCGCGCTTCAGTGCGCCGAGCACGCGCCACTCGAGCGGTGACAACTCGACGATGTTGGTGTCGAACACCGCGCCGGGTTCCTCCGAGCGGCTTCCAGGCTCCATCCCCATCCGGCGCACATGGCCCACGCCGAGCGCGAACAAGCGCTTCGCGGGCATGATGCGAAACGCCGTCGCACCGATGTGCGACGCGAGCAACTCGCAATGTCGCTGCATGGAGAAGCCTTGCGGCACCTTGAGGGTCGTCCACAGCCGGTAGACTGAGCCCGGCGTCTCCGCGTCGGTGGATCGGATGACGATATGACCGGAAAACGGATCGTTCTGCGAGAGGTGATCAAACCCTTCGTCCAGGCGATCGTTGGAAACGCGCCACGCGACGAGTGCGCCAGGCGCAAGGTTCGTCGCCATGAGTGTCTGCCGAATGCGACGGATGACTCCTGCCTCGAGCAGCGCGCGCAGTCGTTCCAGGACGACTTCAACGGGCAGCTCGGCGATGCGGGCGATTTCCGCGAACGGATCGTCGAGAAAGCCAGCAATCCGATCCTCGCTCACCGCGAGAATCTTCGCGTTGACGAGATCGGTAATTTCTGTGGGAACAACGGATGGCTGCATCACTGAAAACTAAGCCATGATCATGTGGGGCGAACGACTTCGTAGCAGTCAACGGCGTCCAACTTGTCAGCTACAGTTCGAACAGCCATCAGTCGTGTGGCATACTCGGTCAGATAACCCGAGCGCCACACCCCTGATGGCTGTTCATCTGTAGCTGACTCCTGAACGACTGATCACTCAAGGATTCACAACGACTACGTGCTTGCAGAGGCGCGACGCATGCTGGCCGCGCTGCCGTTGCTTCAGTATCCCGGCAGCTTGTGCCGTACTTCGCGCGCACCAGCCGCGACACCGAATCCAACAGCGAGGCCGAGCGTCAACG
>JBDTMO010000188.1:0-9037 GCA_039934235.1 bacterium
TCAGCGAGCCGAAGCGCGGCGAAGTCATCGTGTTCGTCTCGCCGTATCAAGCCGATGAAGCAGAGCACGGCGCGGACCCCACACCCACGCTCGTCAAGCGCATGGTCGGCATGCCCGGTGACACGTTGTACATGCTCGCTGGTCTTCTGCATGTGAACGGCGTTGCGCAACGACAAGGCTTCGGCATCGTGAGCACGCCCACCGCGACCAGCGGCCAGCCGACCAGCACCGCACCGAACTTCGACTGGCAACACAAGGTCGAGCTCAAGCAGTCGCGCTTCGGTCCAGCTCCTGCACAACCACAGCTCGACAACTGGGGCCCGCTCGTCGTTCCGGCCGGCAACTACTTCATGATGGGCGACAATCGGTACGAGTCGAAGGACAGCCGGTATTGGGGCACGGTGCCGCGCGAGAACATTCGTGGACGCCCAAGCTTCGTCTATTACACCTATCGCAGCGGCGACGAAACTGATCGTCCACTCTCGTTCATCACCGACATCCGATGGGGACGCATCGGCACACGAATTCACTAGCCCTCGTGACCCTTCGATGAAGCTGGCGTCGCTCGCCTCCGCCACGCTCACGTCCCGGTTGATCGCATGCTCACAGCTTGCATGCGTCGTGCTGTTCGGTGCGCTGTTGTTCGTTCCATGGCAAGCGACGTCTCCCGTGTTGGGAGCAACCTTCATCCTCGCGTGCGCAGCGTTTGCGACGGCGTCCCTCTCCATCGCGCGCGGTCCACGCGGTCTCGTCCGGCTCGTCTTTGGCGCCTTCGCGCTCCTGGCAACACTCATTGGCATCGGTGAGGCATGGCTCCTCGTGTGGCCATTCTCTCCAGTGTTGCCAGGTCTGCAGGAACTGAGCAGCCTCGAGCTGGCCGTGGCCGTCGCGGCACTCAATGGCTTACTGGCGCTCTATGGCAGTTACGCACTCTCCGCGGAGCGCCTCGCCGCTGAAGAACTGCAAATCCGTGTAAGCGCCGAACAGGTGCTCAAGGCAACACTGGAGCGGCGCGTCGCCGAACGCACACTCGAGCTCGACGACGCACAACGCGTACTGCACCGCATGTGGTGGCTCGGCCAGCAAATTACGTTGGAGCTCGACCCACGCCGCGTGCTCGACAGGTTTCTCGAAGCGGCGGCAGACGTCGCGCAAGCAGATGGCGCGGCGCTTGGACTCCTCGTCGACGATGGTATGATCGAGCTGGCTGCCGCAAGCGGGGCACTCAGCAGCCACACTGGAAGCAAGCTGCCGCTCGCGGGTTCCGCGATGGGGCGCGTCATTCGGCTCGGTGGAAGTTGGAGCGTTGCAGACGTCCATGAACATCGTGAGCTCGTCAGCGGCACCTGGTACGCAGACCGCGACGAGCCCGTGCGCGGCATGGCGATCGTCCCCGTGCAGCGGCGCGGAGAGCGCATCGGCGCCGTGTCCATCGTCTCGACGAGAGTGCACACGTTCTCGCCCCTCGAGCTCGAACGCGTGGAAGCAATGGCAGACCTGCTCTCCGTCGCGCTCGCGAACGCCGAGTTGTTCCAGACGATGAAGCAGGCTGAGTGGCGCTTTCGCACGCTGTTCCGCGCCGCACCAGATGCCGTGCTCACTGTGCTCCACGCGACCGGCCGAATCCGCGAAGCAAACGACGCCGTCCGCGAAGTGTTCGGGCTCGAGCCGCACCTGATCATCGGGAAGACACTGAGCGAGCTGCTCCTCCCGGTAGATCGCGCCGTGATGGAAGGCGCTCTTGTAGCGGCATTTGCCGGAACGCCAGCACGGGTCGAAGTGCAGGTGACGCTGCCCGGAGGAGCCACGCGCGTCGTCGCGCTTGCTGCCAGCCGATTGCCCGAGGCCGATCCGCCAAGCGTCTTGCTCATTGGTCGCGACATGACGCAGGAGCGCGAACTGCGCGTTCGCCTCATGGAATCGGATCGCCTTGCGGCGGTGGGTGAACTCGTCGCTGGCGTCGCGCACGAGGTGAACAATCCGCTCAGCAGCATCAGCGCCTTCGCGCAACTCCTGCTGCGCGAGTCGACACTCTCGCCGTCGCAACGCGAATCCATCGACGTCATTCGCACGGAGACGACGCGCGCGAGTCAGGTCGTGAAGGACCTCCTGGCGTTCGCACGTCGAAGCGAACCGCAACGCGCTCCGCTCGACATCAATGGCGTCGTCGCGCGCACGGTTCGCATGCGCCAGTACCAATTCGTCGAGGCATCAGTCCGCGTCGAAACCGAGCTTGCCGAAGAGTTGCCTTCAGTCATGGGAGACGCTCGGCAACTCCAACAGGTGTGCCTGAACCTGCTCACCAATGCCGTACAGGCCATGAATCCAAATGGCGGCGGCAACCTGCGCGTGAGCACGTACGCACTCGACGGCGCTGTGCGGCTCGAAGTCAGCGACACCGGGACGGGCATCCCACCGGAGACGCGGGCGCACATCTTTGAACCGTTCTTCACCACGAAGAAGGAAGGGGAAGGCACGGGCCTTGGTCTTAGTGTGAGCTACGGTATTGTCACCGCGCACGGCGGAACCATCGAGGTCCGTGAAACGAGTCCGGCCGGATCGGTCTTTCGTGTTACGCTGCCATCGGTGTCATCACCGCCCAGCGATGCAGACGGCATCGGAGAGTCGGCGCCTTTCACGCTGCGCTCGCCCCTGGCCGGCATTCGCTTGCTGTTTGTCGACGACGAGCCCTCGTTGCGCAGCGGAATGGAAGCATTCGGCGCAATGCGTGGGTTCAGCGTCGTCACTGCTGCGGATGGCGTTTCGGCGCTCGAGGCTGCGCGCACCAGTGGTGTTGATGCGGTTGTGTGCGACCTGCGTATGCCGGGAATGGACGGCTACGCGTTCCACGAACAATTGCGCATCGAGCGCCCGGGCCTCGCGGCTCGGACGGTGTTCATCACGGGGGATGTAGTGACCCCAATGTCGCGTGGGAGTGTCTCTCGTCAGCCGGTGCTCACGAAACCGTTCTCGTTTGACAAGATCGAGGAGGCGTTGATCGCGGTGATGCGAGGCTCGCCGTACGTACCAGGAGAGAAGGCCGGACGAACGTCCGGACAAATTGAGTCGGTCTGACGACACAACGATTTCTTCCCCACTTCTGTCCAATAGCTCACTCTCATGCCCTCCTTTTTCCCGCGACAGACCATCGAGTGGCGAATGGAGGAGCCGCCAGCCTTCCGGCGACTATCGCTCTCCCTCGTCGAAATGGCGCTGCTCACAGGCGTCGTGCTACGCCTGCTGCGTGCGCTTGCGTTTACGCACGGACGCGTCAGCTGGCTCTACTACGGGCTCGTGTTCATCGTCGGCACGCTGGTCGTGCTGGGCATGACCACTGCCCACCTGGCCAACTTTCCAGTGCGCGCGTGGACGTGGCGCGCGCCGCTATTCGCGCTGGTTGAAGTTGTGGCCGAGATGTCGACCAGCCTGCTCCTTATCGCACTTCGTCGCGAACCCGAAGGCACAGCCCGCGCGGAGTTTCACGATTGGCCGAGTATGTCGGTTCGCGCGCTGCTTCAAAGTGAGTTGACGATCTGCCTGTGGGCGCTGTTGTTGGCCGCCGTCATCATCTTTGTCCGGCGGAGCGGCATGGCGCGCGATGTGGATGCGGATCCACTCGATCCCTCGCTGCCTGCTCCGACAGCGGAAACCGGGCGCTAATTCTGACGGCCAATCGTCATCTGCTTAACGCCTTCGCCGACGGCCGAAGCCAGCAACCCCTAGCAACGCAGTCCCGAACAGGATGAACGACCCGGGCTCTGGCGTGGGCACAACGGCTTGTTCTTCCAGGGCGCGATCGTAAATGATGAACTCCTGCACACCGTTCGAATCAGCCTTGATCACGTCAGAGACGACGTACAACGCCGGCGCGACATCACCAGCAAGCGTGAGCGATGAATTGAGCCAAAAAGGCGCGTTCGTGGCAAGTGGTTGCACTGTGCTGACTGAGAACCGACTCCAAATCGTCCCCTGAATGCCCGCGAGTTCGCCAGGATTCGCCGCGTAGTGAGTGGTGAGCCACGCTGACTGGCGGTACGCCCGCATGTCGCTCGCACGCACCGCTCGCCCACCACGAACTCCCGACGACACGTTGGCGATATTGGCGAACCACGATTGGCCAGCGACGACTTCATGAAAGAAGTCGACGCAATTCAGCACAACCGGCGTTCCCGGGCGCGCTCCCGTCGTCGCCTGATACGGGCCGACATTGAACCCGAAGGCGATGGAAGTTCCACCATTCACGAACGTGAACTGGGTGGACGCCTGTGCACGAGTTCCGCTCAACACTGTTGCCAGTAGCGCAAAGGCAACCGTACGGATTCGCATGGCGGGAAGGGATGAGGCATGCAACTTGGTGCGTACGGCAATGATGCAACGCACCCAACAGAGAAACAAATGAAGGCATGATTCGTTCCTTCGCCGTCCTTCATTCGCCGGTCCATTCGAGGCGACGTAAAGTACCGAAGGGTGGCCACTTGAAGCGCTGCGTCGATTGCGGCCAGCGGCTCGCCCTCGCATCCACGCTCCGGGGCCGCCACACGCTGTTGCAATCACGCTACAACCGTGTATGTGCCGGTTTGCAGTCAGCTCCCACGTACGCTCGTCAGCGCAACGCCATCCGATTCCTAGTGAGCGGATCCTTCATACCGGCATCCCCTTCCGAACAGCGCGAACGACAGCGCGCCCACGAGCAGCTTCACCTCGGCGGTCAGGCTCGCGAGCTGATAGGACAGCATCATATCCTGACGAATCTGAGGACGCGCCTGCACTGCATCGAGCGCAAATGCGGCGATCGACGCCAGCAGCACCACGGCAATGAGCCAGCACGCATACCCCAGCACCCGTCGCACTTGATCATGCTTGCTCGTGACGGCGGTTGCGACTGCGATGAACGCGCCCAATGCCACGATCATGAGCGTGTTGCTCAGTAGGCCGACCGCACCGAATCGCCACTGGGCACTCGCCATGTTCCACGGCGACAGGGAGATCCCTGAGTCGAACAGTGGAAACACGACGAGTACGGCAGCCACCAGATATGCGGCCGGCGCCAACTGGCGGTGGTTACTCATGAATGGGTTGTCGCGAGGGTGGGATTGTGCGAAACGTCCAATGACGGTGACAACTCAGGCCCTGCGCAACTCGATCTCGAAGGAGAATCGAGTTCCCGCCTCCGGCGTTGATTCCACCTGTAGGCTCGTGCCCATCGATCCAAGGAAATCTCGGCAGATCGCCAGGCCGAGTCCGGCGTTGGAGAACCGCACGCCAGACGCACTCGGACGGAACCCATCGAACAACATCGACATCACGTTTTCAGGGATCCCTTGCCCGGTATCCGATACCCAGAACGACAGTTTGGTCTCACTCAGCTCGGTAGCACCGATCGTAACCGAACCTTCATTGGTGTATTTGAGTGCGTTCGTCATCAGGTTCAAAAGCACTCGCGCCAACGCGCCCGGATAACCGAGCCGTCCGTCCACTGCCGGAAGCACGTGGATAATCGGAAGGCCTTTTTCTTCACTGATTGGCCGAACGGTATCGCAGACCCCGAGAATCACCTCGGCAATGGAGAACGGAATCGGAAGCCCGTCCACCAGCCGCTGTCCGCCCCGCACCGCATCGATGACATCGCAGGCCAGCGTATTCAAGCCGAGCGCGGCGCCGTAGATCAACCCGAGCTGTCGCTCCTGCACCGTGGTCACCGGACCGCTGCGGCCGCGTCGCAACGTCTCGACGAGGAACAAGATCGAGGTGAGCGGGGAGCGCATGTCGTGCGCGATCTCTACTACGGCATTCACGGCGTCGGCGTTCGTGAGGTGTCGCGTGAACTCGTTGGGGCTCATGGCCGCGATCGCCGGATTCGACGCCTCGAGTACCGAGAGTGTCGCCGCGAGCTCCCTACCGCTGATGCCGGAGCCATCATGCGAGACGACCGTCAACAACGCGCTCCGAAGCGTGTCCACGTAATGACGCGGCACGGAAGGCTGTCGCTCGAGCTGCCGCTCATCCGCGAAATTGGTGGCTTCGCTGTCAGGTGCGCCAAAAACGACCCGCATCAGGCGGCTCAAACGCTCCCGTATCTCCGACTCCTGAATTCTCTCGCTGCGAGCCAGCTCAGTCGCAGCGCGGTCGGCGGCGACATGGAGCAGGTCCTGCAGCGAAGGACTCACCATGTCGGATGCGACATGCGACGAGGTCAATCGCGTTTGATCTGCTGGACGGTGGGACGGACGAAGGTTACGCCCGTCAGGAACGCCTCGCGCCCTGGCGGGCAATGGAAACCCAGGCATATCGAACGCTACAACCTAAACCGCTAATGGCTAGAGCGTGAGCGACTCATTCGAGTCTTTGCGAAATCCGTGGCGCTCTAGCAGGCGGTACAGGGTGGTACGATCGACACTCGCGAGACGGGCGGCACGTGACATGTTGCCAGACGCCCGGGCGACCAGACGTGTCACGTATTCCTTCTCGAAGGACGCCAGCACCTGGTCCTTCGCAACGTGATACGCATCGTGCATCGGGATACCAACGGTCGCCACCGGATCCGCGAACGAGTCATCCTGTTTGTGTAGCGGGATATCCTCCGGTTGGATAACCGTCCCAGGAGACGCCAGCACAACGAGATGTTCGATGACGTTTTGCAACTCACGGACGTTCCCGCGCCAGGCGCGGCCCTGCAGGAACTCGAGTGCGGACTCGCTGAACTGCGGCATGGCGTCGCGGTCCGTATGGTGGCGCTTCCAGAAATGCCCTAGAAAGTGATTCGCCAGGATGGGAATATCTTCTACGCGCGACCGAAGTGGCGGCAGGGCCACGGATACCACATTCAACCGGTAGTACAAGTCTTCACGCAGATGCTTGCTCTGGATTGCCAGGCGAGGATCGCGATTGGTAGCCGAGATGAATCGAATATCGACCTGCGCATCCTGCTGTTCGCTGCCGACTCGCCGCACCACTCCATCTTGAACGACGCGAAGAAGTTTGGCCTGCAGTGGCAGCGCCATCTCCGTGAGCTCGTCGAGAAAGAATGTTCCACCATGCGCAGCCTCGAGGAGCCCGGTCTTCTCGCGATCGGCACCAGTGAAGGCGCCCTTGCGGTGACCGAACATCTCAGACTCCAGCAGGTGCTCCGGCATCGCCGCACAATTGATCGGAATAAGCGCCTCACCCGACCGACGGCTGTGCTTGTGAATAAACTGGGCGAACATCTCCTTGCCCGTGCCGCTTTCCCCGACGAGCATCACTGACGCATTCGTCGCCGCAACCTTGCGAGCCAGGTCCACTGCGGTGCGGAACGCCGGAGAAATGCCGAGCAAGCTGATCTGGTCGCTGTTGCCGTGCTGGGCGGCGAGTTGGGTGTTGGCTTCCGTCCGAGCGCGGTTCGTCAACACGGCGTGCGCCGCACGCCCAAACATCAAGTGGAGGTGCGTCCCCGAGAACGGCTTCGGCAAGTAGTCCCACGCACCAATGCGCATGGCTTCCAGGCTCGACGCTACGCTCGGATTGCCCGTCATGACGATGACAATCGTGTTGGGCTGTACTTCCAACACCGCCTTCAGGATCTCGACGCCTGGCACAGGCGTCATGTACAGGTCGACGAGCACGATATCGAAACGCGACCGCTTGAAGAGTTCGATCGCCTCGTGACCTCGGCCACTCGACGCGACGTTGTATCCCTCGACCTGCAGCACGCTGGCGCAGCCTTCACGAAGAATGCGGTCGTCGTCCACGACGAGGACGCGAATCGACGCACGCGCCTCCATTGGGACCATCATCGTGTCGGGAATTGGCGCTGCGCCAGCCGGCGGACGCAGCGAGACCGCTGAATCGGTCAGGCGCGAGACGGGATCAGACTCAGCAGTGCTGAACGGCATGAAACCGCCATCATTGGTCGACATTGGGGTCCCGGCGTCGGGATGAGGTAGGAACGTGCGGGCGAGCCTTCAAGGCGTTGTGTTGCTTGTCTCCAACAACACTAGTCGATAAGACGCGCCGATAAGCTCGGATGTTAATACGAAATTGTCAAGGAAATCTTCGAGTTTGTGACTCGGAACACAAAATCCGTGATCAGTACGCTCCGATCACGGATCTCGCGGCAACTATTTGACGATTATGTTGCGGTGACGCAACGATTTAATCGGTCAGAGCTACTTTCTACAACTAAGTGCTGTTCAACTTACAGGCACTTCACTAAAGCTGAAGGCGCCGCTCGTCCGCTTGCCTTCCATTTGCTTCTGGGCATGCTGGAGGGCCGCCTTGGCTCGCCGCACAACCTCATGGGCATCCACGCCAGCTGCACTGAAGTCAGGCACGGCATAGAACCCGGCATGCAGGCCGGAATACGGTTGGTGAAGTTCCATCGCACCAGACGTCTTCGAAACAGCGCGCTGCAGCCGGTCCACGAACTGCCTGGCGCCACTCTCGTCGGTATCTGGTGCGAGAATAGCGAATCGGCTCTCTCCGACATATCCGACCACGTCGGACTTTCGGCTCATTGAGCGACAAACGTCCGCCATGTAGGTCAGCTCGGTACTGGCCGGCTTTCCGTTGGCTGGTCCATCGAGAACCGTATTGGACGTGACGGCGACGCACGCGAACGGCTCGTGCTTTCGCACCGCTCTCGCGCCAAGCTGCTCCGCCCACTGCTGCAGCCCATACACGCTGTAGAGCCCAGTGAGTGGATCGATCAATGAGGTGGCCTGAACGTCCGCCAAGCGGCGTCGAGCGCGGACATACGTGGTCATCTTGAGCAACAGTGTTTCGACGTCCAGCGGCTGGCTGCAGAAGTCCCAGGCGCCAGCCTCATACGCGGCGAGCCGCACGCGATTGGACGCCGGCGCTGGCGACGTCACGAACACCGGAATCGAGTGATCGAACAGCGGATCGTCGCGCAGAGCCCGACACACTTCGACACCACCCATCTCAGACAGCGAGTCGTCCAGCAAAACAGCGTCAGGATTCACACGCCGAGCGAGATCCAGGGCCCGACGGCCACCAGCGACACGCAGCACGGTAAAGCCGTTCAACTCTAGCACGCTCT
>JBDTMO010000189.1:0-9026 GCA_039934235.1 bacterium
GACCTGCTCGGCGGACTGACGCAAACCGTCAATAAACTGCTCACCGCAGTTGTCGGCGTCCAGCGCAACACGCCGCTCGCATCCAGCATCACTGTCACGAAAACGATCGGCTCTGCGGGCGGAACGCTCAGCATCCCGCAAGCTGGCGTCACCGTCACGGTTCCGTCGGGAGCGTTGGCATCGAACACGGTCATCACCATGACCGCGCGCGCCGGCTCGCTGATCGCCTACGACTTCGCGCCGCACGGCATCACCTTCGCGAAGCCGCTCGTCTTCACACAGAGCCTGGCCGGCACAAACGCATCGCTCCTTACCGCGCCCCTCCTGGCCCTTGGCTACTACTCCGATCCGAGTCTCCTCAACAGCCTCGGTGGTCTCGTCTCCGAACTCCTGGCGGGAAATGTCAACCTCCTGAGCTGGACCTTCACCGCGAAAATCCCGCACTTCTCCGGCTACATGGTTGCCGTTGGCCGAGGCGGAAGCGCAGAGTGACGTAAAACGTCTAAGCGCGCCGTCGAGGGACGCGTTTGCACGATTGGCGGGACGGCATCCTCACGGACAGCCGTTCCGCTTTTTCTATCCATCAGAGGCGCCAATCGTCAGTTGATCAATGCCTGCCCATTACCCATGACTGATCTCATACCCACCGCCAAGATCTTTCATTCCGGTGCGAAGCCGCTGCCCGAGGACTTGGCGGCGCTCATGGCGGAGGGGCACAGCCTCGAGCGTCGAGGCCAGCGCGTCGACGCTCGACGACTGTATGAAACCGCACTCGGCGGCGATCGATTTACCCAGCCGTCATCCGTTGCGGTGCTTCAACGATCAGTCGGCCGCACACATATGCAGGATTCCGACTACGGATCCGCAGAAGACTGGACGCGCCGCGCGCTCATGATGTCAGAGAATGCGTCGGACGAAGCGGGCCGAGGGCACGCGATCAACATGCTCGCCGCGATCAGCTGGTCCAAGGGCGAGCTTGACGACGCACAAATTCTCTTTCTGCAGGCGCGCGAGAGTGCAATCGCGTCCGGGGAAGCGCGTCTTGCGTCGATGACAGCCACGAACCTGGGCATGATTGCCACCGTTCGCGGCGATCACGACCAGGCGTTCAAGTATCACCAGTCAAGCCTGTCCGACGCACGCTCAGGTGGACTCGCTGACGAAGCGATGATGGCCCTCAACAATCTGGGCCTGCTGCATACGCAAATGGGCCGGTACGAGCTCGCGGGTCAGGCGTACCTCGAAGCGCTCGAAATTGGCACCGTCATCGGCGACCTGAGTAAATGCATTCTCGCGCATCTCAACGTTGCGCGGCTTCGCATTCGGCAGGGCGACCTGCGCGCCGCACGCGGCGCGTGCGATGAAGCCACGGCCCTCGCGAAACAACTCGGCGACACACACGCCGATGGTGAAGCGTCGCACATCTACGGCATCATTGCGCGCGCAGCGGGAGATCCCGTTCTCGCCGAGGAGTATTTTCTCAGCGCCGAACATGACGCGATTGAAAGGAAGAACCTCATTCTCCAAGGCGAGACCGCGCGCGAACTTGCGGAGCTCTATCGGCATCAGGGGCGCAACCGGCAGACGCTGCAGCGTCTCAACCAGGCACACCGGCTCTTCGCACAATTGCGCGCGCGTCGAGAGCTGGCGGATGTCGATCGTCGAACGGCGCTGCTCGAGAGCGACTTCCTCGATGTCGTCCGCCGGTGGGGCGATTCGATCGAATCGAAGGACATGTACACGCAAGGACATTGTGTTCGCGTCGCCGACCTCGCGTGCGCGTTGTGGGCGCGCGTCTGCGATGGCGACAACACGTCACTCTTCTGGTTCCGCATCGGCGCGCTATTGCACGACGTCGGTAAACTGATGGTGCCAGCGGACGTGCTCAACAAGACGGAGAAACTCTCGGACGAAGAATGGGCACTCATTCGTCGTCATCCGTCGGCAGGGGTGGAGCTGCTCGCCGACATTGAATTTCCGTGGGATGTGCTACCGATCGTGGAGAGTCATCACGAGCGCTGGGACGGACGAGGCTATCCGCACGGCCTCGTCGCGGAAGCCATTCCCCTGTCTGCACGAGTGCTATGCAGTGCGGACGTGTATGACGCACTCACCTCGGTGCGCAGCTACAAGCAGGCGTTCACGCACGACGAAGCAATGGAGATCATGCGTGGTGATGTTGGCACCGCATTCGACCCCAATCTGTTCGCAGCGTTTGAAGAGGTCGTCGAACGTGGCACGTGGCGTCGGACACCGCCGAGCAGTATAGCGGTGGTAGAGGGCTGAACCCACGCACATGTTTACTGATCTCAGCACGAATCTTGATACGGAAAGCCGCACTCACCCTTGACTTCGCTTTACAAGAGTGACGGATCGAGCCGACGACGGCCGTGACGTATCGTGCCACCTCGTTTGCTGACAGTGCCAACTATTTCCTCGCGTAGCATCACGGATGTCCTTCGTGACCTCGCAAAAGGTCGCGCGCGAATTGCTGCGCTCATGTTGGCAAGTTTGGTTGCCGCGAGTGTCTCGATGATCGTACTCGTCGCCCTGCTCAACACAGCGCCCGCCGCGCTGCTGCCAATCGTCCTCGTACTGCAAATTGCAATCTTCGGGTGCGTGCTTGCTGCACGATTGGCCATCGGGCATCGCCTCGATGCACTCGAACAACTGGTGGAGTCTGATCCGGCCACTGGATGCCTCAATCGCCGCGGCTTCCAGCGAGCGCTCGATGACGCACTTGTGTCGGCAGCACGAACGCAGCGTGATGTCGCATTGCTCGCGCTCGATCTCGATCACTTCAAGCGGATCAACGACCAGTTTGGACACAACGTTGGCGACGCCGTTCTTTCGGAAGTGGCCGCAACACTCGCCGACACGGTTGGCACCGAAGGCGTCGTCGCGCGACTCGGCGGCGAGGAATTCTGCGTCTTACTTCCAGACGCGGACGCAGAAGTTGCCGGTGTAATGGCCGAACGCATGATCGCACGGCTACGCACGCATCAGCTTGCGGCCGTAACACGAGGCCACACCGTCACGATGAGCGTTGGAATCGCGGCCGAGCGTGTAACGTCGTTGCGCGATAGCGCTGCATTGCGTGCGCGTGCGGATGAAGCCCTTTACATGGCGAAGCGCTGCGGCCGGAATCGAGTCTTACTCTGGGCGCCTGGCGTGCGGTCGAACGCAACACCCGCGGCCTCGATGGCGGCAATCACGATGGCGCCGAGACGGTCCGGCCAGCCGTCGCTGCCAAGCGCAGGCCTCTAACACGTCGCGCTTGAACGGGCGCGTCGCGCTTTTGACAATGCGTTGCAGGGAGCGCTAAATTTGCCGCCCCACCCCACCAAACACCGTGCATCCATGCCGACTCACTCTCGTCGCGGCTTTACGCTCATCGAGCTCCTGATCGTGGTCGTGATCATTGGGATTCTCGCCGCCATCGCGATTCCAAAATTCGCCGCGACGAAAGGAAAGGCCTACATCGCTGCAATGAAGTCCGATCTGCGCAACCTCGTTACCGCGGAAGAATCATTCTTTGCGGACTCCGTGAAGTACGCCACGTATGATACGACCAAGCTCAAGTACCGGCCGTCTTCGGGTGTGAACAACCCCACGATCGTGGTTGGGCCAGGTTACTGGTCTGCCACCATCACGCACACGCAGATCAACAGCTTCAGCTGTGCCATTGGCGTGAACACGCAGAACCCTGTCGTGGCGTCTGCGGGTGATGGAGAACCCGTGTGTAAGTAGACTGTCAGTGATTCTCTTATCGAAAAGGATTGCTGCACCCTTCGGCAATCAGGTGCTCGGATCGCAGCCAACAACCTGCAGCCAACAGGCGGTGTGGCGTAAGGAGAGCACTGCGCTCAGGACGCCATACCCCTTGATTCTCTGCTGGCTGCCGGCTGCTACCTGGGCTTCTGGTGCCTGTACGAGTGCAGGTCCTTCGACTCGCTTCGCTCGCTCAGGATGACAGCCTCCAGGATCGGCCTCCCGTTCCTAGAACTCCCACATTCGCGTTAGTAGCGCGCCAAAGGCCCCGCTCCGTTTCGTCGGATGCGTGATTCCCAATTCCTCAGGCGCGCGGAACAGGAACCAAGGCTCGATTCCGACGTCGAGGCGGTAGGTCGTCCCAAATTTCTGCGCCATGCGAATGCCGGGAATTCCCGTCGTAACGCGGAGCTGCGCAGCGAGATAACGATCCGTGGTGACGTAACGTCCTCCCTCCACGAGCGCGCCGCGGACTCCACCCGTCTTCCCGAAAACCAGTTCTGTGGGAACGTCGCTCGGCGCCATGCTGAACGCGTCCAAACCGTATTCCTTTGTCGCACCAGTGCCGATGTCGTGAAATATCACGCCGAGTGCCGTCGCGCCCTGCTGGCGATGGGCGAGCGCGCCCGTTTCGCCGCCAAGCTGCCCACTCCACCCTTCGCTCCCCGACAGCGACGAACCGGATTGCTGAAGGACCGACGTCGTCTGACGCCCCATCGTGAGATAGCCGTTCAGCTCTCGGCCGCGAATGGGAAAGAGCGTTCCACCCTCGAGGCCAACTGAAGGAGCCTTGGACGTTCCGCCAGTGAGGAACTGCAGGGGGAAGAATCCTCTGCCGGGCTCCCATATCTGGCGCTCGCCAACTTGCTGCACGATGCCGACCGCACCGGTATGCGGCGTGAACGTGAGCGAGCCGCGCGCAGGCACGAATGCGAGCGTCCGGAAGAATGCTGCACCATCGCCAATGCGCACGAAACCAACTGCCCACTGGTCGCTTGTCCGCTGATCGATGCGCGCAACGACGAATTCATTGTTGCCTGTGTAGAATTCGGTGTTGGCGTCGGGCCGGTTGCGATAGTAGTTGTCGCGATCGACAACGAGGGACAGGTCTGCGATGATCGCAACGCGTCGTTTCCGCCCGAGCTCCTGCGCGATCCTGGCCGCGTCGTTCGGAGGTGCCGCCGTATCGAAAACGGCAAACGTGGCGAGATCGCCCGGCGCCTTCACGCGCAACAGGTCCTTTCGAAATTGCTTGAGCGCGAGGTAGCCACCCTTCATCGCGCCGCGACCGGTAACGCGGAGCGCGTCCAGTGGGCCCACGGCAACGACGCTCGCGTCGGCGTCGAGAAGTCCGCGCCACTGATCCATGACGCGAACATTCTGCCCGGACGCCGTCATGCGGACGAACGGATGCGCGAGATCGCTGATGTCGACAGACCCGCTGGCGCGCAGCGGTCCGCGCGCGCGTGCGACAAGGGAGTCGAGTAGCAGCGAATCGCCGGCGAGACGAATGTCGACAATCGCGCTGTCGATGCGCATGCCGACGGAAAGAACCGTGATTCCTCCTTCACGCAATGCTGCTGCTCCGCTATACCGCGGTGCTGTCCAGCTTCCGCGAAGATGCGCATCGGCGACGAGCATGCCGCGGATGTCCTCGTACTCCCGTGAGTCGAGCGGAAGCGCAGCAAGCGCCAAGCTGTCGAAGACCACATCAGCCGTGAGCGCGCCGTCCAGCTTTCTCGAACCCACCAGGCTCTCGAACGAGAGATCGAGCGGCAGTGACGCAGTACCGGCGAGCACACGTCGTCCGGAGCTGTCGCGAGCGATCGCATCGAGCGCGAGTCGCCTGGTCAGGTACTTGATATCGACGTCGGCATCAGGGGCGCGAGTGCCCTTGTAGTTCGCGTCGCGTAAAGTGGCGCGACCGGCGATTGCAGGATCGACTCGTGTTCCCGTGAGCCGTAGCGACGTCGCAAAAGCGCCGTCCCCAATTGAGTCGCGTTGCAATGCGCGAAGCACGGTGGACACCCGTACTTCCTCCGCCACTACATCGAGCCGAACTGCGCCATCCTTTGGCACCACGCCATTCGCGTACAATCGCCCGCGAGCGGAGCTGCGTAAATCGAGTGAATCGACGCCGATGGATCCATTCTCGAAACGCACACCGCCGGGATGCGCCAGCCGCCACACCAATGTGTCGAAGCGCAGGCGGAGTGAATCGAGCTGCACGACATGCACGCCCTTTTCAGGGCTCGCGTAACTTCCGAGCGCCGCATACGTCACCAGCGAATCCTGGCGAACGCGAAGATCCGCAGTGACCTGTTTGTCTTGCCATCTGCCGCCGGCATGCGCCTGCTCGAAGGCGAGTCCATCCGCCTGCACATCCTGTGCATCGGCGCGAAACTCGAGCGGTGCCCCGCGATCGCGCACGTTTGCTGACGAAACGTGGCCCACCAGGCGAGCCACTGAGCTCCCACGCGCAACAAGCCCTGAACCGTTCACCGTTGCGTCGACTCCAAGTTCCTTCACATTGCCCGTCAGAAACCCAGACGCCTTCAGCGAACCGGCAAGTGAGTCGCGACGGATGGCAGGCAACGTGTCCCACACCAGCGCAACGCCGGTAGGCAGTCCGAGCGCCAGCTGTTCGATGCGTACAGCATCCGCACGACGCGCCGAGTCCGCGCGCGCCAACCGGAGGCGCGCGCCCTGCCGGCCGGATGCAACGGCGATGAGCGCCGAGTCGGTGGTCCCGATGAATCGATGGACCGATGCAAGTGAATCGATAGCGAGCGCGAAGCCGAGCTTGCCCGTGGTGTTGGGGGTAAGTCCGAGCGTACCCACCGCGTTAACGCGAATGCCGCGGTCCAGCGCATCCAGTGTATCGAGTCGCAGCAATCCATTTGCCGTCGAGCCGCGCATGAACGCCCGCTCGACTGAAAAGGTGTCATAGCTCGACCGGGCAAGATTCGCGGAGAACACTGCGTTCGCCGTCGACGCCGTTGTTCCAACCCCGCGCGCCGTCACCGTTCCGCTCAGGCGTGTCACGGGAGCTCGTCGCGAGAACGCACTCGTGTTGAGCGCATCGAGCACGACCGAGACGTCGTACCGCGAACGAGAGCCAGCGAGTGCAACCGTTCCACGACCGTCGATACTTCCGCCGCTCTCGGAGCGCAGTGCGCCGCTTACGCGGAGGTCACGCGTCGTGCCCTCCGCGTGCACCTTGCCGGTGACGCTACCCTTGAGCTCCGCGGCGCGCGCAAACTTGCCGACGGTTATCAACGACAAGGGCAAGAGCGTCGCATCACCCACGATGCGCTTTCCATCTGCCTGATAGCGGCCATTGCCGACTATCCGCGAGCGCGCATCACGCTCGACATGCGTGAGATCGCCGCGAACGGACCAACCTTCGCGTTGCGTACCACTCACGACCGCATTGCCGTTCAATGTTCCACCCAGCGGAATCTTCAGGCCCGTGCCCTCGAGTGTGGCGACTTGCAGAGGGAGCAGCTGCACTGTGAGATCGCGCGCGCGCGCGCCGCCGGATAGCCCGAAGCCACCTCGCGCTACGACATGGCTTTTGCCCGCGCGCGCATCATCGAAACGAACGTCCGCGTCGACACGCATCGCGCTCGGCGCACCACTGACGACGATGTGTCCGTCGAGCATGCCGGAGCGCGTGAGCTTCAATGAGGGCGCAAGCTCGTGCAGCGTCGCGGTACTCAGGCGCGCCACAGTGAGGTCTGCGCCATGAACAAGAAGCGCTGCGTGCCTGCCGGACGTCACGCGAGCGATCGCCGCGTGGCCAACGAGCGTAGCGTCGCCGAACTTCAAATCGGCGTCGCTGATCGCAAACTCTGCCGTGTCCCCGATCAGGCGCATCTGGTAGCGCAGTTTTCCTGCACCCGTGGTGATACGCTTGGGGTCGAGCCAGCGAAGATCCGCGAGTGAAACCGGCGATCCTGTAAGATCGAGGCGGAACCCGGATCGATGAAAGCCAATGGTGCCATCGCCACTGACATTGGAGCCCGGCAGTGTCATGTGCGCGCCGCGCCACCACAGCGAATCCTTGCTCGCGTACAGCGTCCCCACGAGCGATCGAACGTCGATTGACGGCGGCCGGTACGGCTCCGCGATCATGGAAAGTGCAGCGATCTGCACCGCCATCGGCTGGGTTCCACGCGCGGTCGTTACGACGGGGAGCTTCGCATCGATGTCGCGATAGTCGAGGACACGTTGATATCCATCCGGCACGCGCACGGTGCGCCGGCGCGCAGTCGTGTCCAGTGCCTTGATGACGGCGGAATCACGCTCGGCGGTATTGAGCGTCGAGTCAGGACGCCATGGCCGGCGATAGAGAAAGCGTCCATGACGAATGGTGATGTTGCTCAACTGCGGCGGAATGCTCTTTTTCGTCGTGTCCTTCGGCGTTGTGCTTGGCTTTAGAAGCGACTGAAAATTCCAGCGGGCGCCAGGTCGCTTATCGAGGACCACCAACGGCGTATCCAGCTCCAACGAGTGAATGACGACCTCGCGCCGCAGCGCGGCCATGATGCTGTAGCGTACGTCCACACGCCGCGCGGCAAACACCGGATGCTTCAAGCTGTCGATAAGCTGAACGTTCGTGAGTATGGCGCCCGTGAGCAGATTGCCACCCACCTCTGCGATCGACAGTTCGCCGGTGAGGCTCTGGTTCGCTCGAGCCACGGCGAAGCGGCGGACGCGTTCATGTCCCCACGATGACATCGCGAGAATGAGCACGACGATTGCGCCGACGATGATCGGCCCGACGACGAATGCAAGCAACGCTCGAATGATCCGCCGTGAGCGGCTCGGCGGCACCAGGGCGTCCGTCATCAGAACGCCTGCCCCATCGCGAAGTGAACGACCAACCGCCGCCCGATCGAGCGGAGTGTTCCAGCCGACGGATCGAGCAGCGAATAGCTCTTCTCTTTTGCGAGGCGCACGATGCGGACGTCGCCCGTATCGCTCACGGCCACGACCACCGGCAGCATTTCCGCACCGACTGGCCGAAGTCCGAAATCGAGACGAAGTACTCCGAGCGGGGAGCGATAACGAAACCCCGCGCCTGGCGTAATCGCACCCTTGCCATGCGCGAGTGACGCCATGCCCGCAGTGCCCACATATGCACCGTCGAGAAAGAGCACAGCGCCGAGCGCCTTGAGCACTGGAAGGCGCAATTCGGCACTGCCCTCCACGACGCTGGTTCCGCCAATTGGCCGAGCGAACAGTTGATC
>JBDTMO010000190.1:0-9013 GCA_039934235.1 bacterium
CGCGCCAGGTGATCCGCGTGTTCGGCCGCATAGATGACTTCCGCAAGCGGGCTGTCTGCGCCGCCAATGACGTGACGGTGGTGGTTGCCAATCGCCATCGCCGCGCGTGCACCCATGCTCCAGCGGAACGCGGCGAGCGCGCCAAGCGGTTCGTGTATTGCCTGGAGCAATGAGCTCAACCACACCGTGGGTATCGACACCGCTCGGCGATGCTTCGTGCGAAGGGCGGAGATCAGGTCGAACACCACGAGCTTGCCCACGTCGTGCAGCAGCGCGACGGAAAATGCCTCGTCGCCGTCGACGCTGAGCGCGGGCGAAATGACTTTGGCCAGTGGACCGGTACGAATCATGTGCGCCCAGACCTCGTTGACCATGACGTCGTACTTGGCGCCCGGTCGGCTGAGCAATCCATCCACGCAGTTGGCGAGAACCACCGAGCGACCGGCCAACATTCCGATGCGCTCGAGCGCACCATCAATGCGAAGCACCGGCTGACGGCCTGCGCCGATGAGGACATTGTTCGCCGCGCGCAGCATGGCCTGTACGAGCGCGGGATCCTGGCTCAGTCGTGTCGCGAGCTGCGCGCGCGATATCGATGCGTCGTCACAGAGTGCGAGTGATTCGCGAGCCGCTGCGGGTAATTGCCGGATGACGAAGTCTGACGACGCACCAAGCATGTCGATGAGCGCGGCCGCATCCGGCGTGCTCGGCATGGAGCGCGCCGCGTCACGCCATGCGCCAAGGTCTTCCGATAGACGCGCCTGCCATGCCGCTTCGTCAAGCTGGTTCTCGCTGGCGTCCGACACGATAGGAGCGTCCACTGACGCTCGCCCGGGTGACGGCATGCTGACGGACGCCCGCTTGGGCGGCATCGTGATTGTGTCAGCGTGCACGCTGGCTCGGCGCGGCGAGAACAGGCCGAAGAGTTTCTTGAGCATCTGAGTCGGTGTCGTGGGAATCGGCCTCATCGGCCCTCACGACGTAGTGTCGTCCGCCTCAGCGCGAACCTTGAGCGCGCCACAGGACAGGCGCTCTCCCAATGACGCTCTCACGCAGCGTTTGTCAGTTCCTCGAACGCAGCCGCCGTGCGCATCTTTGCGCCGGACAACCGTCCTTCACGCCACAAGTCGTCAATGTCCAGTGGCTCGCCTTTGCGCTGCGCATGATCGAACCGTTCAGCGGCGTAGATCACCTCGGCAAATTCGTTTTCGCCCACGGTCACATCCGCGCGATGATGATCGCCGATGGCAATGGCGGCGCGCTGGCCCATGCTCCAGCGCAACGCAGCAAGGGCGCCGAGCGACGCATGCACGTCCTGGATGAGTGCGCTGAGCCACGCCTGCGGCACCACCATGGGACGACGGTTCGCGGTGCGCAATCTGGAGAGCTGATCGAACACGACCAGCTTGCCTACGTCGTGCAGGAGCGCCACGGAAAAGGCATCATCACGATCGATGCTGAACGCCGGCGCGATGACGCGCGCAATTGGCGCGGTGCGAACCAGGTGCGACCACACGTCGCTGACCATCGTATCGAAGTGTCCACCGGGACGGCTGAGCAGTCCCTCGACGCAGTTGGCCATGACCACCGCGCGTGCCCCCCGCAGGCCGATGCGTTCAATCGAAACATCCACACTGAGCACGGCCCTGCGACCCATGGAGTACGCCGCGCTGTTTGCGGTACGCAGCAACCCCTGCACCAATGCCGGGTCCTTCCCGAGCTTCGAGGCGAGCTCCGAGCGTGAGATGGACTCGCTGTCGCACATAGCGATGGATTCAACGGCCGACGCTGGGAGCTGGCGTATCACGTTGTCTGATGGCTCCTCGAGCGCATCCACGAGCAGGGCGGCGTCTGGCGTGCTCGGCATCTCGAACGCGCGCAGGCGCCATTCGGAGAGCCGAGACAGCAGGATCGCTTGCCAATGCGCGCTCTCCGGCTCCATCGCGACTTGCGCGGTTTCCCCCCTGATCGGCAACGTCGCACGCGGAGCCTGGTGGCTCGGAGCCTGATCCGGAGAAGTGTCGTTGACGCTCGTAGACGTGTCACTGCGGCGAGCACCGGACTGGCCAAAGAAGCTGCGAAGCATAGTGGGTCGATGTTGATCGGAAGCCAGAACTGGCCCGGCGGCAGTCGCGGACATCGCGCGCGCCGAACGAGTCCTCGTGATCGAGTATCGTCCCGACTACGCAATTCTTGACGTGGTGATCCAGCCGCCGCTCGCCCTCTGCCAGTGGCAAGTGGCCGGAACCGGAGCCGTCGGCGCAATCAGTCGAGCGTCGCGCCGGGGAATCGGACGTCGCGCCAATGATCCCACCCGACAGCGGCGCCGCCGAACATGCCAATCAGCCCGCTCAGCGAGCCTTCACCACATTCGTACCTGCGGCCCGCGCATTCCAGTACGGAGAACGGAATGGAAATGAGCATGCCCGCCAGAACCCCGCGCCACCAGGACCTTCCCTCGTAGGCCTTCAGCGACTCTACGTCCGCTCGCGCGAGGCGGCGCCGGAGGCCATCATCGAGGCGGAGCGTAACCGACATTGAATCGATGTCCACAAGGTAGCCGTCGATCTGCCGGTCGCGGGACTGCTTGGTCGCGCTGTCCGGCTCCGCGCGTAGCCGGGCGCGCATGCGCCATCCCGGGGCCAAGCCCACCGCCACAGCGCCGGCAGCGGGTGCCGGAGTTTGCGAGAAATCGTTTCCCCGCGCGCAGCCCGCCAAGGTGGCGGGGAGCAGCAGTGCGGTGCAGGCAAGCACGCGAATGATGGGTGGCACGGCCGTAGCCACGTTGTTCACAGTTCCAGGAGAATCGATCAGCAGCAGCGACTGCCAGGTTTTTCGTAGCGGCGCGCGAGCACATCGCGCGCGAACTCCGGCTTCGTGAGCGGGGCCAGATCCGGATGACACTGTCGCTGGTGAACGAGATACAGCTCGTAGTCCGGTGCACCGATGATACGCCGGACGACGCGCGCGGCACGCTCCAACTGTGTGCGAAAACCGCCGCCGGCATGCTCGGCGATAAAAGGTGCAGGTCCTTCGCTTCGCTCAGGATGACAAATCTCAGCATCCGCTCGATTCATCATGGCGTGGTCAACACCCGCTCGCTTCATCATGGCTTGCCTCGCGCAATCGACGTCTCGAACAACTCGAAGATCCGGCGATACTCGTCCGTCCACGACGACGGACGCACGAAACCGTGATCTTCCACCGGATACGACGCAAGCGTCCAGTTTGTCTTGCCCAGCTCGATGAGCCGCTGCTCGAGACGCACGATGTCCTGGAAGTGGACGTTCACATCCACCATCCCGTGCGCCATCAGCAGCGGAGCTCTCAATCCCTCCGCATAGTAAATCGGCGACGACCGATGGTACGCAAGCGTGTCGTCCTGCGGACGGTTGAGAATCGACGACGTGTAGCCGTCGTTGTAGTGCGCCCAGTCCGTCACCGATCTCAGGCCCGCACCAGCGCCGAAATAGTCCGGGGCGGTGAACAACGCCATCAGCGTCATGAAACCGCCGTAGCTGCCGCCATAGATCCCCACACGCGAACCCGGAATGCCGTACGTCTGCGTGAGCCACTTCGACGCATCGACATGATCCTGGAGGTCGCGACCGCCCATCCACCGGTAAATCGCCGTGCGCCAATCGCGCCCATACCCCGCCGACGCGCGGTAATCGATGTCGAGCACGACGTATCCGTTCTTCGCGAGGAACTGATTGAACATGTACTCGCGCGGATACTGCGACCAGAAGTTGCCCACGTTGTGCAGATAACCCGCGCCATGCACGAAGATCACGGCAGCGCCATTCGGTCTCGCGCCCATGTCCTCGGGACGATAGATGTGCCCCGGAACCTTGATTCCGTCGGACGCCGGAATCTCCACCAGCGCCGGCGCAATCCACGGACCCTTGAGCCACTCCGCACTCGGAGACGTCGTTAGACGCCTGGCCGTAGCGTTGGCGGTGTTCGGCTGAAGAAAGAGATCGGGCGGCTGATTCGTGAATGAGTAGACGTCGGCAAGCCACTTGCCATCCGGCGACACAACCGCCGCATGACCACCTGATGCGGTGGTCACCCGAGTGCGCGCACCGCCCGCGACCGGCATGCGATACACCTGCTGCTCGGCAGGCGACGGTTCACTCGTTGTAAGGACGAACTCCTTCTGGTCTGCCGAGAGGTCGACGTTCGTGACTTCCCACGCGCCCTGCGTGAGCGGACGCACATCGCCACCTGTAGCGCTCGCGGATGCGAGCTGCGCGTAACCTGTCGCTTCGGTGACGTACCAGATGCGACGTCCATTGTCATAGAAGCCGGCGCACGTGCCGCACGGACCGCCAACACCCGAACCAGTGACCCACGCGGAGTCGCGCAGCGTCTCGACGACGGTGCTAACGGCGCTGTCGCTACGCACACTGTGCAACAGGCGCAGCTTGTGATTGTCCGCAAAGGCAAACAGCGCGGCGCGTGAGCCGTCGGCGTTCCAGCCTGCGAGATTGTAGGTACCAACCGTGCTGTCGCTGCCAAAGAGCTTGAGTGGCGTCGCGCGCCCTGACGGAAGCGAGATCCACAGCGCGCGCTGCTTGCCAATCGCGTCACCCACCTTCGTGCGGATACGAAGATTCTCGACGTAGCCGGTGGCCGTGACGAATTGCGGAACCTCGGCCTGTCGCGTTACAGTCGACGGGAGACCGATGATCGCGATGGCCGCCCGCCCATTTGGCGACACGTCGAGTGCGACGACGCGCTCCGTCGCAGCGATGTAGATCGGCTGCAAACCCGCCGCTTCGCGCGCCTTGCGATCCGAACGCGTCGCGCTGTCCGTCGCGGCGCGATCGCGCACGACGTCGAAGAGGTCACGCTGCTGTTGCTCGAGACGGCCGCGCTGTCCGACAGCTTTCGCGGAATCTGCTGGTGCGACTCCGCTGCGAATGTCGGTCAGCTGGCGCACCTCGCCGCCTGCGAGCGACATCGAGTACGCGTTGTTGTCGCGCAGGAAGTAGAGCGTCTTGCCGTCGCTCGAGAACGTGGGCCGAGTTTCGTTGGCGACGGTTTGCGTAAGACGCCGCGCTGAGCCATCGGACAGTCGAACGAGATACAAGTCGCCATTTGCGTCGATGGCGCGCGAGTGGCGGTCTGGCGACAGCGTTCCCTCGACGATATACGGCAACGCGGAGTCGGATTGGGCCAAGGTCAGTCGTTCGGGTGCGGAGCCGGCCGTCGCGCGCACACGGTACGGACGCAGCGGCTCACGCCAATCGGTGCCCGGCGCATTCCACTGGAAATAAATCCAGCGTCCATCGGCACTCCAGCGCACGTTCGTCGGCGCTCGGCCATAGAGCTCGGGCCCGCGCATGATGTTCTTGATGGTGAAATCAAAGCCGTCGCCCGAGGCAACACGCGCTACCGGTGACGTGGGCGCCTGCGCCCTTAGTGCGTGTGCGAACGCGAGTGTTGCCAAGCCGATCGTGTGGAAACGCATGCCTATAAGAAAAGAGGTTGACGACAGACTGGTCAATCGCCGGCGACGGGCAGTCTTTGCGCGAACGGCACTTCCGTCGAACGAATGGTGCTTCGGCCTTGCAGCACGCCCAACCACGCGCGCGCACTGTCAGCAAGAATGACGATGACCGCGATGAGGAAGAACGCCGCAACCGCGGCGTCGAGATAGTCGTTGTTGATCATCCGCCCGAGATCCGTCGCCGACTTTACGCCAGCGGGAAGCACGCCTGTGGTCTGCGCATCGATCAGCACGCGCGCATGCGCAAGAAACCCAAGCTTGGGCAGCGGCGAAAAGATCTTGATGTACCCGGCCGTCATGGTGATGATGACGAGCCATGTGAGCGGCACGAGCGTCGTGAACGCGTAGCGCGCCTTGCCCATGCGCATGATGACCGTCGTGGCCACGCACAGCGCCACCGTCGCCAGGAGTTGGTTGGCGATGCCGAACAGCGGCCACAGCGAGTTGATGCCGCCGAGTGGATCGGTGACACCCTGCCAGAGAAAGTGGCCCCACATGAGGACAAAGATCGCGCTCGACATCAGCACGGCGGGCGTCCACGTCGTTCGACCAAAGGGTGCCCAGATGTGCTTGCCGGCGTCCTGCAGCATGTAGCGTCCAACGCGCGTTCCCGCGTCGAGCGTGGTGAGGATGAACAGCGCCTCGAACATGATGGCGAAGTGATACCAGAGCGCCATCGTCGTGCTTCCGCCCAACGCGCTCGAAAAGAGATGCGCCATGCCGACCGCAAGACTGGGCGCTCCACCAGTGCGCGACAGCAGTGATGCCTCGCCCACTTGCTTCGCGAGTGCGTCGAGTTCCGCCGGGGTGACAACGAATCCCCAGTTCGCGACTGCTGCGGCAGCGCTCACACTCGTGGTGCCGAGCGCCGCGACGGGAGCATTGATGGCGAAGTAGACGCCAGGTGTGAGCGAGCACGCCGCAATAAGAGCCAACACGGCGACGAACGACTCCATGAGCATTGCGCCATAGCCGATGAATCGCGCGTCCGTCTCACGCTCGATCAACCGCGGCGTTGTGCCCGATGCAATGAGCGCGTGGAAGCCGCTGATCGCGCCGCACGCAATTGTAATGAAGGCAAAGGGGAAGAGGGCTCCGGCGAATACCGGTCCGGTGCCGTCGATGAAGCGCGTGAGCGGGGGCATCTGCAGCGGCGGAAGCACGAACAGAATGCCGACCGCGAGCGCGAGCACCACGCCAATCTTCACGAACGCGGAGAGATAATCTCTCGGCGCGAGCAGCAGCCACACGGGTAGCACGGACGCAAAGAAGCCATACACCATGACGAGGAGCGCGAGCGTCCTGCCACTCATCGTAAAGAGCGCGGCGAGGTCAGGTTGATCAGCGGCCCAGCGCCCTGCGTAAAGCGCGGCGCCCAACATCACGAGACCAATCGCCGTCGCCTCCAGCACTCGGCCCGGGCGAAACCATCGCATGTAGACGCCCATGAACATCGCGATGGGAATCGTGAGGCCGATCGTCACGGTACCCCATGGGCTGGCCTTGATTGCATTCACGAACACGAGCGCCAGCACCGCAATGAGCACGATCATGATGCCGAGCACCGCGACGAGCGCCGTGTAGCCGGCGACGGGCCCGATTTCTTCCTTGGCCATTTGGCCGAGTGACTTCCCATCGCGCCGGATGGACGAGCAGAGGATGACGAAGTCCTGCACCGCGCCTCCAACCGCGACGCCGACGATGATCCACAACACGCCGGGCAGGTAGCCGAACTGCGCGGCGAGTGTCGGTCCGACGAGTGGGCCCGGACCAGCGATCGCCGCGAAGTGATGACCGAACACGATCCACTTGTTGGTGGGCACGAAGTCGCGACCGTCGGCGAGACGTTCAGACGGCGTTTGGCGATTGTCGTCGAGCGCGAAAACTTTCGCGGCGATGAACGCACTGTAGAAGCGATATGCGACGGCATACGTGCACACCGCGGCGACAAGCAGCCATGCGGCGCTCACGTTCTCGCCGCGAGAGAGCGCGATGTAGGCCAGCGCGCCGGCGCCTACCGCGGCAACGGCGGACCAGGTCACGGCCGTGCTCGTGCGGCGGAGTACGGTTGTAGGGGGCGTTGTCATGGCCGCCAAAGTGCCCTACGGAACGAGGACGGTCAATGCGGTACGGTCGTCAACTCCTGCCGCCCCGAGTTAACTTTCAGCAACCTCTCACAGCGAGCCCAGTGCACCGCTCACTCCGACTGATCAGCCTCACGCTTTTGCTCGCCGCCTGCCATCACGGCAAGCCCAGCGACGAAGCGGCAGCGCCACCGGAACCGCCGATGCGCCCGCTGTCGCAGCTCGCCGCGCAACGCGTCATCCTCACGCCCGCATACAGTCTCGTCTCCACCGATCCACTCGGCTGGAACGCGCAGATTCCGAAGTCGCGTGAATACCTGCGCGTACTCGACGAGGAGATCGCGAATGTCCTGGGCGAACGCGGCCTGAAATCGCAGTGGATCTATCCGGCCGACCTCGTGCGTGCCGCGAAGGCATCACCTACATACGCTGTCGATCCATACTCAATTGGCGTCGGAGTCCTGCGGAGCTCCGGCATCGTGTCCGGCACTCGGCTCGGCGATCCGCTCGTGACGCAGCTTCGTACCATGATCGCCCTTCAGGAGGACGCACGCGCTGTTCTCGTGCCTGTCGAGTTGCACTTCGAGAAGGAAAAATCGGGGCAGGGTTCGGCCGTGCTGCGCGTCGCGCTCCTCGACGGGCGATTGGGCGACGTTCGGTGGATCAGCAGCGTGCGCAGCGATCCCGCCGACAAACTTTCCCGCGCGGTGCTCACGAGCCTCGCCACTCACCTTGCAGACCTGATCGCGGCTCCCTGAGCCGAACCAATACACTATGAGTACGCAAGTCACACTTATTCCGGGCGACGGCATCGGCCCGTCCATCGCCAGCGCCACGGTCCGCATTCTCGAAGCGGCCGGTGCAGACATCACGTTCGACTCCCAGTTCGCAGGCATGGCCGGTGTCGCCGCGTACGGCGATCCAATTCCCGATGCGACGCTCGACTCGATTCGCCGCACGCGCATCGCGCTCAAGGGCCCGCTCGAGACACCCGTCGGCGAGGGCTTTCGTTCGATCAACGTCGCGCTCCGCAAGACGTTCGATCTCTACGCCAACGTACGGCCGGCGCACACCATCATTCCCGGTGGTCGCTACGATGGAATCGACATCGTCCTCATCCGGGAAAACACGGAAGGGCTGTACGTCGGCATCGAACACTACATAAAGATTGGTAGTGATCCGCGCGCGGCGGCAGAGTCGATAGCGATCATTACGCGCGCTGGCTCGGAGCGTATCGTACGGTACGCGTTCGACTACGCGGTGCAGCACGGGCGCAAGAAGGTGACGCTCGTGCACAAGGCGAACATCCTGAAGTTCTCGCAGGGCTTGTTTCTGGATGTCGGACGGATGGTCGCCCGCGAGTACGCGAACATCGAGTTCACCGAGATGATTGTCGACGCGACCGCGATGAACC
>JBDTMO010000191.1:0-9011 GCA_039934235.1 bacterium
CGTCGCTCTGCAGAAGTGCGGCTTGATCATTCCGAAGCGCAACGCGCGCAAGCGCGCGACGATCATCGCGCGCAATTCGAGGATTTGCAGCAGCGCACTCGGGCGCTCGATGAGCTGACCCTTCGCGTCGAGCATCTCGAGCAGGAGCGCGCACAAACGCTCGACGCGTATCGCGCTCGTGTCGACGCGCTGGAAGCGGCGCGGGCGCAGACACTCGAGGACGTCCGTGTTCGCATTGAGGCGCTCGAGCAGCAACTCGCGCAGACGCGCGAAGCGCATCAACTGCAGCTCGACGCCATGGAACTCGATCGCGCTCAGCGTCTCGAGGAACACCGGTCGCACGTCGAAGCGCTCGAGCGGCAACGCGCGCAGTCGGACGACGAGCACCGCATGCGTGTCGACGCCATGGAGCTCGAGCGCGCGCAAACGGCAGACGAGCATCGCGCGCGCCTCGAGTCGCTGGAGCAGCAGCGCGTCCGCACCGCCGACGAGCATCGAGCGCAGGTCGACGCCATGCTGGAGGAGCGCGAGAGGGCGTCCCAGGAGCAGCGCGCGCGCGTCGAGTCGCTGGAACAGCAGCATGCGAATACGCGCGAGATTCACCGCCTGCACGCGGAGGACATGGAACAGGCCAGGCGGACGCTCGAAGAGCAACTGGCTCGTACCGTTAGCGAAAGCAACGCGCGCAACGATCAGGTTCAACGGCTTACTCGAGATCGCGATCAGGTCTGGCAGTCGCCCGAGCGCCGTCTCGGTGATCTGCTGCTGAACCGGTCAAGGCTTCGCCGAGTAATCGACTGGACGGCGCGTACGCTGACGTCGGTGGGGCAGAGCGCCAACCAGGCGCGCCTGGGGTGGGAGCGCCGCGCGACTGAGCGTGGACGCACGCGTGTCGTTGCGACGATCTGCTCCAACTTTCCGATCTACTCGCAAACCTTTGTCCATCAGGAGCTGAGCCAGCTGCTCAAGGTTGGGCCGGCGTTGCGAATCATCTATTCGCAGCGCGATCCACGGGAGCAACTCGGTCCGCAGTTCGATCATCTTTGGTCGCTCAAGCGCCGGCTGTTCCTCAATCGGCGGAAGCATCAACGCGATCTCGAGCACTATCGCGAGCGAATGCCGGATCGGTTCGGCACGCTCGTCTCCAAGTTGTGCGACGCGTCCGGCCTCTCGCGCGACAACCTGATGTCGCACGACAATTTTCTGCAGGCCTTTACCTTTACCCGGATGGTGGAGGCGTACCAGCCGGAGTACCTGCACTCGTACTTCTTTTACGATCGATCCCTGATGGCGCTCGTGGCCGCGTATCTGCTCCAGATTCCGCGCGGCGTCACGTCTTACGCCGACCATGAGCTGAAGGACTATGAGCTCAAGGTCGTGGGTCTGCACGTCGAGTTGGCGGACCTCGTCGTGGCGACATCGGCGCGCATCAAGCGGGAACTGATCGCGATTGCGCCGGCGGCCAATCCGGAAAAAATCATCGTGAAGCCGAACGGGGTCGATACGTCGAGCTTCTCCGTGATGGCGCGCAGCGAGCCGGGAGAAGGCGTGTACCGCGTCGTCTCCGTCTGTCGCATCGAGCCGAAGAAGGGACTGATCTATCTCGTCGAGGCCATCGGAATCCTCCGCGACCGCGGCGTGCGTGTCGAAGCGCACTTCGTTGGGGCGGCCGATGAATGGAGCCCGGCAAGCGTGGCATGCAAGCAGGAGCTTGACCGGCGCATTTCTGAACTGAATTTGTGGGGGACGGTGCACCTGGAAGGCCGACAGAACGCGGATAGCGTCCGCCGCTTCCTCAGCATCTCGCAGCTGTTCGTGGCGCCATTCATCGAGACCGAATCGGGCGACAAGGACGGAATTCCCACGGCACTACTCGAGGGGATGGCCACTGGATTGCCTGCGGTCGCAACAGATTCCGGATCGATTACGGAAGTGATCACGGAAGGTGTGGACGGTCTCATTGTGCCGCAGCGTGATGGACTTGCGCTTGCCAACGCCATCGAGACGTTGCTTCTCGATCCGGATCGCCGCGCGCAGTTCGCCGTCGCAGCCGCCGCAAAGGTCCGTCGCGAGTTCGACGCCGCAACATGCGAGCAAGTCTTCCACGATCGCATGCGCGAGATCACGCGTGCGCGCCGGGCTTAAGTATCCACACGATTCCGCCACGACTTCCCAACCGGTTTCTGGTCCGGGCAACGCGACGACGAGTCGCTGCGTTCGTGACGTCGGAGTTTCCGGCGTCGAACCAGGTTCGCTCGTACGAGCGCGTCCGCAACCACTGCGAGCAACTCGGCGCGGAGTTCAAGGTCTTTTTCGCCTCGGTGCGCGACCTTCCAACCATCGATCCAGCGGAACGCGCGTGGCTGGGGCACGGGTTTCCGTCACGCTACATGGCGATGTTGGCACAGGCGGACGTCGAGCACTTTCGGTCCGTCACTCCGGAGCGGCTGACCGCGACGATGGACGCACTTGTCGCCCATCTTGGCCGGTCGGCTGTCGACTTGTTGGCGATGCCCTCGATTGCGATGGCGTTCAGCCACGCGCGGTGGGTGAAGGCGTGGGCGCCGGATTTGATTCTCTCGTTTTACGCACATGAGGGAAGCCTCGCGGCGTTTGTGGCCGCGAGCCTCCTCGATCTCCCTCGCGTCTTCTTCCTGAACGACCTGCCGCACGGCGAGGAAGGCGTGCTGAACAAGCTACTTCCGCTTCACGCGAGCCAGGCACAGGTCATCGTCGTTCCGCGGCAGGGTGTGGCTGATGCTTTAGTGGCCAGGTTCGGAGAAGCGACGCGAGAGAAGATTGTGTCCGTGCACGAAACGCCCGCCTTCGACGCCCAGCTGGTGCAACGGATCGAGAGCGTGCTCGCCACTCGCCCGCCGTCGGCGAAACGCGCGGATCTGGGCCCATCCATGAGTTTCCGGACGTCGCGCACGCAGATCCCTGGAACGTTGGCGGTGCCTGACGTTCGTAATTCGCGCCGTCGCACGATGGGCACGCGCGCGACGCACGCCATGCGTGAGTTGATGCTCGCACTTCGCGGCGGTCGAGCACAGCCATTCGTCGTCGTCGGCGCGGAACGGACTGGGTCCAACCTGCTCATCGACATGCTTGATTCGCATGGAGGCATCGCGTCCGCGGGAGAGTTGTTCAACCCGCGCATGATCCGCGAAGGCCGTCTCGACACGCAATTGCCACAGGGCGTGAATGCGGAAGAGATCATCGAACTGCGCTTACGTGATCCAGCCGCCTGTCACCTGCGTATCCTCGAGATTGCGCGTTCGCGCCGAGCCAACGCGGCGGGATTCAAGCTGCTCTACTTCCACGCGATCGTCGCGAACGCACTTGTCGATCATTTGTTGTCACTCCCGCAGCTTCGCGTCATCCACCTGGTGCGTCGGGATCGCCTCGCACGATGGGTATCGCAGTTGCGCGCCGAGCAGTCGGACTCATGGTGGGTTGGGTTGCGGACATCGGGTCCCGTTCCAAATGCCGGCGCCATCGAACTGGATCCCACGCAAACGTTCTGGGATTTCGAGTGGGAGGAGCTGCTCGAGGACCGCATGGGTGCAACCTTCGCCGGCTGCGACAGTGTGGAGTTCAGCTACGAGGACATGAGTGAAGACCTCGCGGGCCGGTCGGCTCGGGTGCTCGACTTTCTCGGCGTTTCGCGCCGTCCCCTGCGAACGAAATCCGTAAAGACCGGAGAGCATGATCCGCGAAAGCTTGTCGCGAATTGGGACACGGTGCGCGACGCGTTCGTCGGCACGAGATGGCAATTTGTTTTTGACGACGTTTGAGCGGACGCGCTCGCAGTTTGTCCCGCTACGAAATCAATGCGAAGCACTGCCTCGCCCAGCGTGACAATTGCTTGACAAAGGAGTCGTGTAGATGGACAATTCACCCATCGCGTCGGCCGGTTTTCGGGGCCCTGCATGGTTCGACGCTTCCAACCACATGTTTGTTCGGACGGAGATGAAATGACGCATCGCACTTACGGCCCGATGCTGGGCGTATTCATGGCTTTTGTCGCACTCGGCGCATGCGCCAAGGGGGACGACGGAGATAAGGAGGTCGCGGGCAAGGACACGACGGCCGTGGCGGCATCTGCGGCAAAGGCGCCAGCGTCACCCTGGAAGCTTGATATGCACGACGCCGGCAGCGAAGCAAAGCTCGAGACGTCGGCGGAGCGGCCGGAACTGCTGAAAATCATGATCAAGAAGGCTGCCGGCCCAAAGACATGGGATATTCAGCTGCGAAAGCCCGGCATCACGCTGGTCGCGGGCGATTCGTTGAACCTGACGCTGAAGGCTCGCGCCGATGGTATCCGCGAGCTGTCGTACGGCCTGAACATGGCGCACACACCGTGGACCGGTCTCGGCTTCTACAGAAAGGTGCCCATCACTTCCGAGTGGAAGACGCTCACGAATACGTTCGTGCTCAAGCAGGGCGACCCGAATTCCCAATTGGTCTTCGACCTTGGTGGCAGCGGGGTTCAGGTCGAATTGGATAGCATCGTCCTGAAGCACGTGCCGTCGGGCGAGGTCATCAAGCCGTAGTGGCGGGATTGTAGCCTCCCTGCGCCGATCTCTCGTCGGGCGCGCCGGCTCGAGCGATTGCTCGCGGCCAGCCGCCCGATGCTCATTTACGGGAGGAGCGGCTTGCACCCTCATCGTGATGATCCATGTCCAGCTCAGATCCTCGAAGCGGCGCCCACTATCAGGTTGATGGTATCACGTTCTTCGCGATGATCGGTAGCCAGCGCAGTGGCACCAACTTCGTCCGCGAAATGCTGAACACCAATCCCGCTGCCGTGGTGCACGGCGAAGTGCTGCTGCCGTACCCGGTTCCCATTACGTGGCACAATTTTCTGCGCAACATGGTGAGCCGCGCCTTGCCACCCATCACGTCCGATGATGCAATGGCGCTGCTCGATGAATACCTCATCTTCGCGCGCGAAGACGTGAAGCGCGGGTATGCGGGCAAAGCCAAACTGTTGAAGGCGGTTGGCTTTGACATCAAGTACAACCAACTGCGGTTCATTGCGCCCGTGCTCTGGGAACTGCTTGATCCGCCCTTCTTCGTTGAATACCTGCGGCGTCGACACATCCCCATCCTGCACGTCGTGCGACGCAATGTGCTGCATCAGGCACTGTCACTGCACATTGCCGAACTGCGCAACGTGTATCACAACTATGGCAATTACACGTTCTCCGGCAGTCTCGAATTGTCGCCCGTCGAACTCCTGCGTCAGGCAGAGTGGATCTCCGCTGGCAGCGCAGCGTTTCGAAGCATGACGGCGGGCATGAACATCCTCGAGGTCTTCTATGAGGACGTCGCCACCGAATGCGAAACGGCCGACTCGGCCGGCAAGTTGCGCGTCGAGAGCATGTTGACGTTTGAGCTCGCGCGCTTCCTCGGAATCGGCAATGATTTTTCGCGACCGCAGTCCATCAATAAAGTGATCAACCGGCCGTACGCGGAGATCATCTCGAACCACGAGCAGGTCGTTGCCGCGGTGCGCGACTCCCAGTTCGCCGAGTTCGCCGATTCCATCTAGTCGGCGAACTCGCTGGCACGTGCTGACGACTACTTGACCAGGACAAACTCCAGCGGCGTGCCCACCATCGCCATCTTCACAATGCGATAGGGCGCCGCCGTCGTGACGAAGAACGTCATCGGCGGCGTGGAGCCTGACAGATCGACGCGATACACTGGAAACGTGCCCGCAGGTACAGTGACCGACTCCGTACCGGCAACACTCAGCGACAATTGCTTCGTCGTGCCCTCGGTTGCATCGAATGCGCCAACGCTGAACTTCGCCCCAGGCGCCCAGCGCAAACCGGGAACGAGCGCACTGATCATGTTGTCGTCCAGTACACCGCGCGCAATCGTCGTATCCACGGTGACCGTCTTCATCCCCGTCGGACTTGGCGACACACCAGATCCCTTGGCCCGACCATTCGCATAGGTGACGTCGACGTTGACGGCCTGACCCTGCATCTTGCCACCGCCCTTCGTCGAGAGCGGAGCCAGATCTCCACCAAAGTTCGTCTCGACCGCGTTGTCCATGATCCCGGGAATGACCAACGCCGTTCGATATGAATAGCCGCTCGATGTCTTCTTCAACGTCGTCGTCTGATAGCCCATCGCATTTCCCTGCACGAGCACGGCAAAGCTGTCGGCCTTCTCGGCCAGCGTGCTGACGTCCACCGGCAGCGTGGTCGTCTTGGGTACAAGGTCGGATGGCGACATCGCATCGCCCTGCGCGCTCACAATGCGCGTCGGTGCGATCCTGGCCAGCTTGTCGTAGATCTGCGCTCCGTCACCAACGACGACGATAAGCGATTGATCTGGCCGCATGTACGCCTTTGCGGCCAGCTGAACCTGCGCCGCCGTGACCGTGGCGAGGCGCGGGCGTTCGGTGCGAATGAAATCCTTCGGCAGGCCGAGCATCGTGAAGCGTCCGACTCGCTCGGCGATGCCCTGCGCCGTCTCCAGCAGCAGCGGCAAGCTTCCGACCAGACCGCCCTTGCTCGCTTCGAGCTCCGTTGGCGAAACCGGCGTGGTCGCGAGGCTCTTCTCCAGGCGCAACAGCTCTGTGAGCGCCGAGTCCGTTACGGCGTTGCGCACCTCGGCGCTCGCCTCGAAAGTTCCAATGTCGTGATTACGCGCGACCGATGAATACGCGCCATATGTCCAGCTCTTCTGCTCGCGCAGGATCTTGAACAGCCTGCCGTCCGAACCGCCGCCGAGGATCCTGTTTCCGACGGTGAGCGCGTAGTGGCTCGGATTGGCCGGTGCGTACGTCAGGTTGCCGACAACGATGTTGCTCTGGACCGAACCGGGGCGATGAACGAGCAGGATTTCCGTTTTAGAGCGCACAGGCGGCTGCGCGCGTTTTGCCACCGTTGGCGCAGCTCCTGTCCAGCTCCCGAACGACGATTGCGCAAGGGTGCGAACGCGCTCGAGACTGATGTCTCCCGCCACCACGAGCAACGCGCCACTTGGCACCAGGCGTGTCTTCTGGAACAGCTTGAGATCGTCGGTGGTGAGCGAACGAACGGTGGACGGCGTTGGCCGCTTGGCGTACGGATGCGCGCCGAAGAGTTGCGCGGCGAAGAATCGCCCAGCTAGAGACGAAGGTTGCGACTCCTCGAGTTGCAGCGCCGACAGCGTTTGTGTGCGCGCGAGCTCCATTTCCGAGGTCGCAAAAGTGGGGCGAACGACGGCGTCGGCTACCAGCTCGAAGGCGAGCGGCGCGTTCTCAGCGAGTACGTTCGCGCGAACGTCCATGAAGTCCGGCCCTGAGCTTGCGCCGATTGATCCGCCGACACCTTCGATATCGGACGACACCTGATCAGCGGTGCGCTTGCCAGCGCCTTTCGTGAGGACGTTCGACACGATGGTCGCCAGTCCTTCCTTGCCGCTCGGATCGTACGCGTCGCCAGCGTGCAGCATGAGCGCGAGCGAAACAACGGGCTGCCGTTTGCTTTCCACCAGGAGAATCCGAAGCCCGTTCGGCAACGTGGCTTCCTGAAATGGCGGAATGGCAGCCGGCTTTACGGGACCAGGTGCGGGTGCCTTTGTCGGAGTCTGTGCGCCAGCCGCAACGGTGCAGAGCAGGAGAGACGCGGTGACGTACGCGTTGCGTGACATACGGAACATGCGGTTCATGGGCGGGGGCCCTCGGGGGGCTTGATCAGGATCACAACCGAGTTGTCTGCGCGCAGGTATTGCTGCGCCACACGCTTGATGTCGTCCTTCGTGACCTTCATGTAGCGCTGAAGATCCGTGTTGATCGCGCCCGCACTGCCGAGATACATGTTGGCGCTCTGGATCGATTCGGCGGTGTTGAGTGCCTGCTGTTTTCCGAAGATCTCGCTCGCACGCCGGCTGTTCTTGGCCTTGGTGAGCTCAGCATCCGTGACACCGTCGGCGACGACCTTCGCGATCTCGATCGAGATGAGCTTGTCGAGCGAATCGGTGGAGACGCCCTGGTTGGCGATCGCGAGCGCCGCGAACGTACTCGCCCCGCGGTGAGGCCCAGTGACATCGAGTCCGACCTGTGTGGCGAGCGCCGCCTTCGCCTCGCGCGCAATCGCGCGATTCATGCGCGAGCTCTCGCCTCCGCCGAGAATCGTGGCGAGCAACTCGAGCGCGGCGTGATCCTGGTTCTTGTACTCGGGCACCAGGTAGATGCGGAGCAATGCCGGTAGCGTGGCCTTGTCGTCCGTGACCGATTCGCGCTTTTCGCCGGCGTTGAACTTCGCGTCGCACGTCACCTTCGGCGCGTCCTTCGCGCGCGGAATGCCACCAAAATACTGCTCGATCAGCTTGCGTGCCTCTGCCGGATCAAAGTCGCCGACCAGCGTGAGCGTCGCGTTGTTCGGAGCGTAGTACATGTCGAAGAACGCCTTCACGTCCTCCAGCTTCGCCGCGTTCAAGTCGGTCATCGAGCCGATCAGCTCATGGCCGTAGGCGAAACACGACTTCGAGTCGAAGGGCGCCGTGACGCCCTTGAGGAACGCGCCCGTGTACGGTTGGTTGTCGATGCGGAGCCGGCGCTCCTCCTTCACGGTTTCGCGCTGGTTGTCGAAATTCGCCTGGTTGATGGCGAGCGACCGCATGCGATCCGCTTCGAGCCACAGTCCCATGTTGTAGCGATTGGATGGGAGCACCTCCCAATAGTTGGTGCGGTCGTCTTGCGTGCTCCCGTTCATCTGGCCGCCCGCCTGCTCGACCATGCTCATGTGGCCGCCCTTCGGCACGTTGCCGGAGCCTTGAAACATCATGTGCTCGAACAGGTGCGCGAATCCCGTGCGCCCAACTTGTTCGTTCCGCGAGCCAACGTTGTACCACACGTTGACGGCAACGACCTGCGTGGAATGATCGGGCGCGAGGACAACCTGCAGTCCATTTGCCAGGACAAACGTGTCCAGTTGAATGCGACCGGAGTCCTGCGCCGCGAGCGCGCTGGTGTGTGCAAACGCGAGCGTAAGCACGCCAGCGAG
>JBDTMO010000192.1:0-9005 GCA_039934235.1 bacterium
TTCCAGCTCAAGGAAGCTGTCGCCGGGATGGGCGAGGCGTGTCTCGCACTGGGCACGCCTGTTACGGGCGGCAATGTCTCGCTGTACAACGAAAATCCGTCGGGCGCGGTGTATCCAACGCCAGTTGTCGGTATGGTCGGCTTGGTCGAGTCGCTTGCGCACATTACGCGGTCTGCGTTCTCGCCCGATGGTGACGGCGACTCCATCGTCCTTCTCGGTAACAACACTGACGAAATTGGTGGAAGCGAATACCTGCAGCGCATTCACAACGTTGTCGCTGGCGCCCCACCACGCTGTGACCTTGCCGCCGAGCGTGCGTTGATCGACGCGTTGCTCGAATCGATTGGCGAAGGTGTCATTCGCTCAGCGCACGACACTGCTGACGGTGGGCTCGCCGTGGCGCTCGCGGAGTGTGTCATGATGGATCGCGGGCGCATGACTGGCGCCGACGTCGACTTGTCATCGTGGGCGGCTCTTCCGCTACGCGCGCTGCTCTTTGGCGAGGCGCAGGGACGTGTGGTCGTCAGCACGCCAGATCCGAATGCGGTGCTCGCAACAGCAAAACGCCACGGTGTTCCAGCGGCTGTCGTTGGAACGGTACGCGCTGGAACAGATACACTTGCCATCACCATTGGCGATCGGCGTCTCAACGCTCGCGTTGGCGAACTCGCCGACAGCTATCACGAAGCAATTCCGCGAATCATGCAGCGCAGCGCTTCTGCGCAGGATGTTGCGCTCGCCTCCGACTCGGTGGTCTGAACAATGTGCGGTATCTTTGGTGTCAGAGGTCATCCCGACGCAGTGGCCCTCACGAAGTTGGGATTGTTTGCGCTTCAGCATCGCGGCCAGGAGTCGTCCGGCATCGTCGCTGTCGACGGCGGCGCTGCGCGCGGGGTCAGGAGCATGGGGCTCGTATCAGACATGCCGCTGCCGCAACTCGATGCGCTGCACGGCACGCTGGCCATTGGCCACACGCGCTATAGCACGCAGGGCTCGTCGTCGATCGAGAACGCACAGCCGGTGCTCGTGAGCTCTCGCGGCGGGCACATCGCGCTCGCGCACAACGGCAACATCACCAACGCCGGCGAGCTTCGCGTCGATCTCGAAGAGCTGGGTTCCATCTTCTCGTCGTCGATGGACTCGGAGGTGATCGTCCACCGCCTCGCGCGCTCACTTTCCGACTCGCCAGAAGGCCGACTTGCCGATGCGTTGCGCGACGTGCAGGGCGCGTACAGCATCGTCATGGCACTTGGCGATACGCTGCTCGCGGCACGTGATCCACGCGGCTGGCGACCGTTGGTCATGGGCCGCCTGAATGGCGCACCAGTGTTCGCGTCGGAAACGTGCGCGCTCGACATTGTCGGCGCCACGTATGAGCGCGACATCCTGCCAGGCGAGATCCTGGCGGTGGACGCGGCAGGCGAGCGCTCCATCTTTCCATTCGAACCGCGCGAGCTCAAGCGGTGCGTGTTCGAACATGTCTATTTCGCGCGTCCGGACAGTCGCATCTTCGGCGGGTCAGTCGACCGCGCGCGCCGCGCACTGGGTCGCCGCCTCGCGCAAGAATCACCGGCGCCTACGGCGGATCTCGTGTTCAGCGTGCCGGACTCGTCGAATTCGGCGGCGATTGGGTTCGCTGAAGAGAGTGGTCTGCCTTACGAGCTCGCACTCATTCGCAATCACTACGTGGGCCGAACATTCATCCAGCCAACGCAGGCGACGCGTGATGCGAAGGTGCGCCTGAAGTACAACGCGGTGCGCGAAGTGCTCGAGGGCAAGCGTGTCGTGATGGTGGACGACTCGATCGTGCGCGGCACGACAACGCGCGGCCTGGTGGCGCTCGTGCGCGGCGCCGGCGCGCTGGAAGTGCACATGCGCGTAAGCTCGGCGCCGGTCACGGGCCCGTGCTATTACGGCATCGACACGCCGAGTCGCGAGGAACTGATTGCCGCAAACAATAATCTCGAGGAAATTCGCGCCTCGCTGGGCGTCGATTCGCTCGGATATCTGTCGTTGAACGGCATGCTCGAATCAGTGCCGTCGGGGCCAGACGGTTTTTGTCATGCGTGCTTCTCCGGTGACTATCCAACGCCGCCGCCAACGGACCCGGACAAGTTGCGATTCGGATGTGGATGTTAGAGGTCCGTCTGACGTAGCCGGGCCGCCATCGCTGCGCACCTCGTCAAGTGAGTCGCATTGATAAATCGATACAGGGGAACCGCAGAGGGACGCAGAGGAGCAGAGGATGTCATCCTGAGCGAGCGTAGCGAGTCGAAGGATCTGCACCTTCGAGTCGTCTCTGCGTACCTCTGCCCCTCTGCGTCCTCTGCAGTGAACGCGTCCCACGTCCAGCCTAAGACGGCGGAGCGAGCCTCGTGACGTCTTCCGTTTATTTTTTCGGGAACGGCGCCGCCGAAGGCACGAAAGACATGAAGGCCATACTCGGCGGCAAAGGTGCCAATCTCGCCGAGATGACCAACCTCGGTGTGCCAGTGCCGCCCGGGTTCACGATCGCGTGTGATGTGTGCATGACCTATCTGCGCGATCGCGTGGTCCCGGACGCGCTGCGCGAGGAAGTCGCCGCGAATCTCGCGCGTCTCGAGGAGACAAGTGGTAAGAGATTTGGTGATCCAGTCGCGCCCCTCCTCGTATCGGTGCGCAGCGGAGCACCCATGTCGATGCCCGGCATGATGGAGACCATTCTCAATCTCGGGCTGAATGACCGCACCGTGAGCGGCCTCGCGCACGCAAGCGGCAACGCGCGTTTCGCGTTCGACTCCTACCGGCGCTTCATCCAGATGTACGGCGACGTCGTCCTCGGCGTGCCGAGCAGCAAGTTCGAGCTCCTGTTGACCTCGAAGCGCATGACCGCCGGCGTGGCCAACGACTCCGAGCTCGGCGAAGACGCATTACGCAATCTCACCGAGGAGTACAAGTCGCTGATAAGAGCGACCATCGGGCGTGAGTTTCCGAGCGATCCCGTCGAACAACTCTGGGGCGCTGTCGAAGCCGTCTGGAAATCGTGGACGCTCAAGAAAGCCGTCGACTACCGGCGACACGCCAACATCCCGGAAACGCTCGGCACGGCGGTGAATATCGTGAGCATGGTGTTCGGCAATCTCGGCGACGATTCTGGCACTGGCGTCGCGTTTACGCGCAATCCGAGCACGGGTGAGCGAACGTTTTACGGAGAGTTTCTCGTCAACGCGCAGGGCGAAGATGTCGTGGCCGGCATTCGCACGCCGCTGGACATCAACGCCATGGCGCAGCAGCTCCCGGCGGCATATCAGGAGCTCCTCGCGACGCAGGACAAGCTCGAGCAGCACTATGGCGACATGCAGGACATCGAGTTCACCGTCGAGCGCGGCAAGCTGTATCTGTTGCAAACGCGCACGGGAAAGCGTACGTCGGCGGCCGCGGTTCG
Source organism: bacterium (assembly GCA_039934235.1). GTDB lineage: Bacteria > Gemmatimonadota > Gemmatimonadetes > Gemmatimonadales > Gemmatimonadaceae > AG11. The sequence continues at coordinate 3,425 of JBDTMO010000192.1, forward strand.
GATCGCGACGGAAATGGTGGCTGAAGGCATGATCGACGAACGCAAAGCCGTGCTGCGCGTGCCCGCAGACCAGCTCGAGCAACTGCTCCACCCCGTCATCGACCCGAGCGTTCGCGCGAAGCCAATCGCCACGGGGCTGCCCGCGAGCCCCGGTGCCGCGAGCGGCCGCGCGGTATTCGATGCGGACGAAGCCGTGCGTCGTGCCACCGATGGTGACGCGGTGATCCTGATACGCGAAGAAACCACGCCAGAGGATTTCCACGGATTGGTCGCCGCGCGTGCGGTACTTACGTCGCGTGGCGGCATGACGAGCCACGCCGCCGTCGTCGCGCGCGGAATGGGCAAGTGCGCCGTCGTTGGCTGCCACGAGATGGTCGTCGACCATGTGCGCCGAGCATGCCGAATGAACGGCGTCGACGTCAACGAGGGCGACTGGATTACGCTCGACGGAGCCACCGGGAAGGTGTACTCCGGCGATTTGCCGACGACGCCGAGTGAGGTGGTTCAGGTAACGCGAGGGATGCGACCTGCGGCCAGTGCGCCCGCATTTCAGTCCTTCAATCGCCTGATGGGGTGGGCGGACGAAGTGCGCACGCTGAGAGTCCGCGCCAACGCGGATACGCCTCACGACGCCCGGATTGCGCGCGCATTCGGTGCCGAGGGAATTGGGCTGTGCCGAACCGAGCACATGTTCTTCGAGGGCGACCGCATCACCGCGATGCGCGAGATGATCGTGGCGCGCGATGAGCACGGGCGTCGCCGCGCGCTGGCGAAGCTGTTGCCCATGCAGCGGCAGGATTTCGAGGGAATCTTCGAGGCGATGGCTGGCCTGCCTGTGACGATTCGGCTCCTCGACCCGCCGCTTCACGAGTTCCTCCCGCATGGCGGCGAAGAGTCCAAGCTCCTTGCACGGACTCTTGGCGTCAGCCGAGCCGATCTTGCGCATGTCGTCGAAAGCCTGCGCGAGACGAATCCGATGCTTGGCCATCGTGGTTGCCGGCTGGGCATCAGCTATCCGGAAATCACGGAGATGCAGGGACGCGCCATTTTCGAAGCCGCGCTGAGGGCGAAACGAAGAGGACTCGACGTACGTCCTGAAATCATGATTCCACTGGTCTCCGACTACCGCGAGTTCGACAACCAACGCGCGATCCTGCTGGAGACGTACCGTCAGGTGGTCAGGGCCATGGGCGAGGAACTGGAATACAGCATCGGCACCATGATCGAGCTGCCGCGGGCGGCGCTGACAGCGGACGAGATCGCTCGAACGGCTGAATTCTTCTCGTTTGGAACCAACGACCTGACGCAGACGACCTACGGCCTCAGTCGAGACGATGCCGGCCGTTTTTTGCCCAGCTACGTGGAGCGGGGTATCTTTCCAGACGACCCGTTCCAAGTCCTTGACCAATTTGGGGTTGGACAGCTAATTACGCTCGCGGTCGCCGCAGGACGTCGCGTGCGGCCCCAATTGAAGGTAGGAATCTGCGGAGAGCACGGAGGGGAGCCCAGGAGCGTGAAATTCTGCCACGCGATTGGGCTCGATTATGTCTCCTGCTCTCCGTATCGCGTTCCCATCGCCCGTCTAGCCGCTGCACATGCCGCTCTTGAACCCACCGTCCAGTAGCGCAGCATTGAAGCGCCGACCGGCGCTCCCGAACCTCCCCAGTCTCCCCCTGACCGCCGACGAGCGCACCCTGCGCATCGCCCTGGTCACGGAGTACTACTATCCCCACCTGGGGGGAGTCTGCGAGCACGTGCACTTCTTCGCCCGCGAGGCACGCCGGCGCGGACATCACGTCGACATCATCACCTCGAACCTGCCCGGTGCGGAGCCGCAGCCCAACGTCATCCGGCTCGGCCGCAGCCAGCCCGTCTACGCCAACGGCTCGCAGGCGCGGATCACGATCGGGATTGGACTGCGTCGCGAGATGCGACGCGTGCTCCGCGAAGGGAAATACGACGTCGTCCACGTGCATTCCCCGCTGACTCCGGTCCTGCCAATCCTCGCAATTGAAGAGGCCGATTGCCCCGTCGTCGGCACGTTCCACACCTACTTCGACAAGTCCAAGGGATACAAGGTGTTCAACCGGTTTTTCCAGAACCGGTTAGACATGCTGAGTGCGGCCATTTGTGTTTCGCACTCGACGACGGTCGCACTGGAGCGGTATTTCACGGCACCGTGGCAAATCATCCCGAACGGCATTGATACTGATGTCTTTCACCCGAGCGTTGCGGCACCGCCGGCCATTCGAAAGGATGTCCCGTCCATCCTCTTTCTTGGGCGATTTGATCCCAGAAATGGACTAACCACCCTCATCGATTCGTTCCGCAAGGTGAAGGGGCGTCGTCGACAGGCCCAACTCGTCGTCGTCGGTGACGGTCCGCTTCGTGAGCACTATTACAAGCAGGCGCAAGGCGACCAGGATATCACGTTCGTCGGGGCCGTCCTCGAAGGCAGGCCGAGTTACTACGCCCACAGCTCCATCTATGCGTGCCCAACGACGAAGGCGTCATTCGGCATCACGCTGCTGGAGTCCATGGCGTGCGAAACACCCATCGTGTGCTCGGACATTCTTGGCTTCCAGGACGTCGTGGTGAATGGGCGCGAGGCCCTCATGACGCCGTGTGGCGACCGCGATGCCCTGGCCGACGCTCTTGTGCAACTGCTTGACGACGAAGGGCTCCGCATCCAGCTGGGGACGACGGGGCGCTACGAAAGCATGAAGTACAGTTGGCCGCGCGTGACGTCGCAGGTGTTCGACGTCTATCACAACGTGATGGGACGAGTCGCTATCTCGGTATGATCGGAGCGGCCTTAGCCGGCCTCGCCGTGGCGGGTCTCGGCGCTCATGGCACCTGGCATCGCAACTCATGGGTTTTTGGACCGGTGCTCAATCGTCTGCCCGGTTCCGACAACGTCGTGAGCATCACGTTCGATGACGGCCCCAACCCCGTCGCGACACCCCGGATACTCGACGTCCTGCAAGATGAGAATGTGCATGCCACGTTCTTCGTGCTGGGACGGCACGCGGACCGTTGGCCGCACCTCGTGCGCAGAATGGCCGACGAAGGCCACCAACTCGGCAACCACGGATATTTCCACCGAAAGCTGCATCGTCGCACACCGAGCTACGTGCGGGACGACCTCACCCGTGGCGCGGAGGCCATCGAACGTGCGTGCGGCGTAAGGCCCACGGTGTTCCGCGCGCCGCATGGCTTTCGAAACCCATGGGTCACTCCCATCGCGCGATCGCTCGGCGAACGGACCATCGGATGGTCACTTGGCGTGTGGGATTCGGCTCGACCTGGCGCCGATGAGATCGTCAAGCGGTCGCTCGATGGATTGCGAGCGGGGTCTATCTTGCTCTTACACGATGGCGACGGGTACGATGCCAACGGAGATCGCACCCAAACTGCAGAGGCGCTGCCCCGCATCATTCAGGGGCTTCGGGCGCGCGGGTTTCGATTCGTGACGCTGCCCAACTAAAACCGGTACCGCATGAATCAAAAGGTCTCGCACGCGCTTCGCTTGGGGCTCACCCTCCTCATCCTGGTGTTGCTGATCATCTTCGCGACGAAGGTGAACTGGCACGACATCGGGCGCAGCATACGAGACGCGTCGCGCTCGATGTTACTCGCGGCGGCGTTGGTGAACATTCTTTCGATTGTTGTCAAAGGGATACGCTGGTGGGTGTTCTTGCGGCCAATCGGCGCGACTTCACTGCCACTTGCGCTCCGTGCGACGTTCGCTGGCGCTGGCCTGAACAACGTGTTGGTGGCGAACGGTGGTGAAGCGGCACGGGTCGTCTTCATCTCACGAAGCGCCCACATCACGAGCGCGCGCGTGGTGGCGACGCTCGCGCTCGAGCGGTTGTTCGAGCTTGTTGGCTACGTCGTGCTGCTCTCGTTGGCTGCGACGTTCCTGGACCTCCCACATGCTGTCGCGCGTGTGAAGCCGTTCGCGATTGGTCTGTTGTTCCTGATGGGTGCCCTGCTCGTATGGTTGCTCCGCCGGCCCGACGTGGTGGAGGCCGTGGCTGGACCGAAACCCGCGACGTGGCAAGGACGGCTCAAGCAGTATGGCTCGCGATTCATCGGGACGATTGCGACGGTGTCGAGTGGTCCGCGGTTCATCGCGGCGCTGTTGCTCAGTGTGGTCGCGTGGGGGCTTCAAGTCGCGACGTACCAGATGACTGCGCGCGCCGCACATTTTCCCATGACGACGGTCGCGACGATCGCCGCCCTGCTCCTCGTGAACCTTGGCTTCTTGTTCCGCTTGACGCCGGGCAACGTTGGCGTCTTTCAGACCGCATATGCCGCCGCCGCAGTTGCCTTTGGTCTCGACAGGAATCAGGCGATCGCGGTGGCGCTCCTGATTCAAGCGCAGCAGATCCTCCCTGTCACTGCGCTCGGCGTGGCGCTGGCGCCTGAGTTCATCTTCAAGGCGCAGAAGCGCCGCGCGGCGGATGCTGTCGGCGAGCTCCCGAGCGCGTCGCGCGACAAGCGGGACAGCGAGGTTTAGCGCGACGTTGCAGTGCGTTCGGCCTGCAACGGCACCTGCGGTCAGCGAGAAAACGTCTACGCGCTGTAGGCGTTAGTCAGGAAGGAGCGCCGCGTCGTGAAACGCGCCGCGACGGCGCACAAGGTATAAAATCACCGCCGCGGTAAAGACGACGGACATCACGGCGATCCACCGGTACATCGCATTCATATCGGGCATGGACTGCGGGGGAACGCCATAACTCACGAGCTTCTGATACGCGACCAGACGATCGCGCGCACCCGGAGCGAGCGACGTCACCAGTGCATTTGCGGTTACGGCCAGGAGCGCGGCAATGGTGAATACTCGAACGCGCGCGTCGAGCCGTAGCAGTCCGGCGCCCAGGTAGCACCACAGACCTCCGAAGCCAACGTAGAACGCCGTCGCCGCCCAGCCGGTCCAGATCAGTCCAGCAACGAATGCCGGCGTGCGCATCGCGGCGGGAATGACGCAGCTGATTCCCGAAATGAGAAACCACCAGCCCAAGACGGAAACGCCTAGCGGCTTCCCGGCATCGACGGAGCCCGTCATCTCCGATGCGAACGCTGCCTTGGTGCTCTTGCTGTTGAATTGGAACAACCACCACACGCCGATGAGAAACGGCACGGCGTAAACGCCAGTGAGCATCGGCCGGATCGACGCGATAGCGCTCGGATCGACGCCTGGTGTCGATGGCAATGGAATGAACGCCATCATCACGCCGGTCATCAAGCTTAGCGCGCTCATGATACCGGCGAAGACAAGAATCGATGTTCTCGCCCAGGGCCTGAGCCGCAGAATGCCAACCCCCGTTGCCATGCCAACTGCGCCGAACCCAACGAACATCACGGCTGTTACGAGCGAAACTGTGCGCATGGCGGGCACGGACGCTGTTTGCCCGGGAACCGCAAAGACCATAGCCGCCGCAATCAGGAGGGTAAGGACGCTTCCCACCATGCACACCACTGCACTGGCGATAATGCCGGGCGATTTTGTCATGCCACCATATGCAGTCCCGGCCGGCCCGAGTCAAATCCGTTCGATACCTGCGTCGGGCCCGTT
>JBDTMO010000193.1:0-8926 GCA_039934235.1 bacterium
AGGAACCGATGTCCGCCTGTCGGCTTTCCGCCTCGCGTCGCGACGCGCGTCATCACGAGCCGGTCCTGCGTGCGCGTCATTCCAACATACAGCAGACGCCGCGCTTCCTCGACCTCCTCTGGTTTGGGCGCCTTGCTCCCCGAGCTTCCGGGCAACTGATCATCTTCCGCGCCAACGACGTACACGCGCGAAAACTCCAATCCCTTCGTGGAATGCAGCGTGAGCAGGTTTACACGCATGCGCTCCGGTTCCTGTCCATCCAGTCGCGACAGCACGGCGCGTTCCAGAAACAGCGTCAACTGCGCACTCAACGGCCCATCGGGAATCTCGGCAATCAGCCGACGCATGCGCATCATTGCGGCGGGGTATCGCTCGTCCGCGCTCTTTACAGTGCGAATCTTCACCATCAACTCCGCGCCACCGAGCCGCTTGATCACTTCGTCGGCGTCTGGGATGGTGATGTCGTCGCCGGTTTCGCGCTCATACCAGTCGAGCGCGCCGCTATATGCGCCGAGCGCGAATACACGACTGATGCTGCGGAAGAGAAGAGCTTCCTCGCACAGCGTGTTTTCGTCGCACAACGCGAGTGCGACGCCGAGGTGACCGAGCAGGTCCACGTGGGTCGTCTTGCGCGCGCGTGCGCGCTTCGCGTCGTCGAGGGCGAGCAGTACGTGCGCCAACGTGCGCGTGTCGTCGAGCGCGCGATGCGATTGTCCGGCGTCGATACCAAACTGGCGCGCGAGATCCACGAGCTTGCGACTCGTTGCCGAAAGATCGCGCGCCATCGGGAGCGTGTCGAAGGTGCAGAGATCGAATTTCGCCCCGATCTCCCTGGCCATCCGGTTGATGATCTTGAAGTCGAAGTCGTAGCCGTTGTGGGCGACGATGACGTCGTCGCCGCAGAAGGAACGGAACTCGGGCCAGACGTCGGCGAATGCCCGCTCGTTCACGAGCTCGGCGTCGCTGATGCCGTGCGTAGCGTACGCACCGGCGGTGACGCGCACCCGTGGCTTCACGAGCGACGTAAACTCGTCGACGACCTTTCCGTCACGCACACGCACGGCGGCGATCTCGACGATTTCCGCCTTGGTCGTGTCGTTGTCAGTCGTCTCCAGGTCGAATGCCGTGAAGCCCGTAAACGTGGACGATGAGTCGTTCAGCTCGAGCAGTTGTGCCGCCTTGAAGATGCCGAGCGGCAATCCGACAGATGGTACGTCGTCGATGCTGAGCCGTTCCGCTCCCGGCGGCGCCAATGTTCCGCGAACGGCGTTGATGCCGATTTCCGTGAGCATTCCCTTGATCGGAATGTCCACGCCTTTCATGGGCGGAATCCAGACGGCGACGCGTCTGCTGCGCGCGTCGCGCAGCCTGTCGGCGAGACGCACGACGTCGGGCAAGGACGCCGGATCGCTGAGCTCATCATGCCGGTCGTCGAGCACGGAGCGCAGCTTGCCCACTCGCCGCGACAGCAATTCCGTGATCAGTCCCGACAGTGTTGTGTGCTGCCGCCCCACTGCCTCGAGGTTCTTCCAGTCCGCGAGCGCTCGGCGAATCTGCCGCGCCGTCTCGTCGACCTTGGGTAATTGTGTCGCCATGAACCGGAGTTGCAGGCGCAACTCTCGCTGGCTTCCTTCCGCTTTTGCCTGCGCTTCATCGAACAATGCGCGAGGCAGTACGACGCGAAAAAACGCTTCGCGATACACGACGTCGTTCGGAAAGGCGATCACGCGGGCGGCGGCGAGCACATAGGCGACGACTGGGTCGTCGGCGAGCGCGCGGCCCTGTGCGAGCCGACAGGGAATGCCCGCGTTCAGGAAGGCCGCTTCGAGCCGGCTGCCGATGTCGTGCTTGCGATAGAGCAGCGCGACGTCGCCCCAGCGGTGGCCATGCTCGTCATGATCGCGACGGATATCGGCGACCATCCACGCTTCTTCCTCGTCGTCCGTGTCGAAGGCGAGCGTCGAGATCGGGAAGGTGGACGCGCGATCGGCGCGCGGGATGATGCGGTCGGCGAAGATGGGCGTGTTGGCGAGCATGAGTTTGCGCGCGAGCGCAAAGACATCAGACGGACAGCGGCGATTCTCCTCGAGATGAATCTTCGTCGCGATGTTGAAGTCGTTGACGAAACTCGTGAACACCCTTGGATCCGCACCGGCCCACGAGTAGATGGACTGCTCGTCGTCACCAACGGCGAACACGTGGTGATGGGTGCGCGCGAGCGCCTTGATCACGCGATACTGCACAGGATTGAGATCCTGAAATTCATCGACGAGAATGACGTCCCACCGCGACCGCAGCTGATCCGCGGCGTCGCTCTTGCTCTCGAGCAACTCGGCAGCCTTGAGCACGAGGCTGTCGAAGTCCACCAGCTTGCGATCCGCGAGAAAGCGTTCGTACTGGTGGAACAGCACCATGTCGTTGTGCTGCAGCGGATCGCCGCGGAACCGGTGCGCCGAGAATCGCGTGAGCACGCTGCGGTGCCATTTGCGTGGTCCTTCGATGCGCCGCAGCACGTTGAGTTGGTATTCTTCGTCCGCTATGCCGAAGCCGGGCTCGAGCAACACTGCGGTGCCGAGCTCGCGAAGCAGTTCCGCGCAGAAGGCGTGAATGGTGCCGCGCCTGATCTTCTCGGCCGCCACGCCGAGGCGCGACTCGAGGCGATGCGTGATTTCGCCGGCGGCCTTGTTGGTGAACGTGAACGCGCAGATGCGCGCCGGATCGACGTTGTGTTTCTCGATGAGGAAGCGGATGCGTTCGATGAGGCAGTACGTCTTGCCCGCACCAGGGCCGGCGAGCACGAGCATCGAGCCCGGATCAGCCTCGATGGCGCGCTGCTGCGAGGGGGAGGCGAGGGCGATTGCTTCAACGAGAGCCATTTTACGTCGACGCTACGGCTGGGAACCATCCGGGCAAGATCACGCGCGTGTGCCACTGTCGTGGACGCCAACGTGCGGATTCAGAGTTTCTCCGTCTCATCGAGCTTACCCAGTTTTCGAGCGAAGGTGCCGAGCATCAACCGCTCCCATGATGCGTCCGCATATGACGCCGGACGCCCCCGTTCATCTCGAGAGCGCTCTTTCTCGCGGAAGTGCGGCCACCGAACACCGCGTGGTGAATATCCTCAGAGGTGTGGCGCCCGGCTCTGCGCACGACAATCCCACCGGTCGTCTCTTCCCAATCCAGAACGGCACCAGGCCCGACGCTAAGCTTCCGTCGCGCTTCTGCTGGCACGGATATCTGTCCCTGGGCCGTCAGTTTCGATTGCGCTATCAGCATACCCTCAAATTACCCCAGTACCGCAACTATCGGCAAAGGGAGCGGGTCAATGCGCGCCGCTGAGAATCTTGCCTGCTTCGGCGAAACTGCCCACTGCCTCGCGAATGGCGGCGTCGCGGCCGACGCTCGCGCGATACGCGGCTTCCCTTGTGGCTACCAGCGCGGCGCAATTCGATCGCTTAACTTGTTCGCCTTACCTGCATTCAATCCGCGCATGGCAAACGAACCCGCGCTCCGATGGTCGCCAGCGCGACCCAGTGCCCTCGTAGTGGCGTGCTCGGACGGACGCCTGCAAGAAGCGACCGACGCGTTTCTCGCGCGCGAATTCCAGATTACGCGTTACGACAGGTTTTACGTGCCTGGCGGCGGCGGCGCGCTTGCATCGAGCGGCACGGACGTCGTCCGCGCGCAACAAATGTGCGCCGAGTGCAGGTATCTGGTGGATCTGCACCAGGTCAAGCGCGTTGTCCTGCTTTTTCACGGGCCGTCGGCTGCGGGCCGCATCGAGGCGGCGTGCGCGGATTACCGTCGCAAGTTGCCATGGGCGCCGCTCGCGGAACTTCGCACTCGTCAGGAGCTCGACGCCGTCGACCTGCTCACCAGACGCAGGGAATGGGCGGCAGATGCAGCGGTGCTGCTGTACCGCTGCGAGGTGGATTCAGCGGGCGCACTCACCTTCGTCAACCTCGATCCTGATTCGGCACTCGGCTCCGAAAGCACCGCCCACCTTCGTCGCGGCCGACGTACAACCTAGCGGCCGGCGTCGACCTTTTTGCGCGTTCTTAGGCCGCAGCCGCCACAGGCACTGGGCCGGCTGGCACAAGGGTCTTCATCACAACATCGACGCGAAGGTTGAGACCCTCCAGCGCTCGAGCGCCGAGCAGCGTCATGTCCCCGAGTTCCGCGAACACGACGATGTCAGGCGCTGAGGTCCCACTTGCGTAGACATTCGCGAAGGCGATGTCACGCTCGAGCACTCGGCCATCGGCAGTCCGGAATCGCGCCGTGCGCTCTGGAACGATTGCCAATGTCTCGAGCGCCTGGCGTGGTATCCAGGTGTATTCGCTGCCCGTATCGACCATGACGTCGAGCATCTCGCGCATTACTCCGCGATTCAACGGATTCTCGATTGCGATTGTGGTTCGAAAGATTCCCATGTCAGACCCTAAGGTTTCTTCCAAGGCACTCCCTGCTCGCGCGGCACGTCACCCAAGCCCTTGTAGACAAACTTCTGCACGCGCTTTCCCTCATACGTCTCAGTCGTAAAGAGGTTGCCCTTCGAGTCCGTGGCGATGCTGTGCACCGCAAAAAACTGCCCCGACTGTCGGCCACCATCTCCGAATTGCGTAATGATGTCGAGCGACTGGCGATCCATCACATAGACGTGCTCGTTCTTGCCGTCCGCAAGGTAGATGTACTTCTGCTGGGGATCACGCGAGAATGCGATGTCCCACACTGAGCCGTCGCCGCGCGTGAGTGGCGCGATGATCTTCTCCTTGACGAACGAGCCGTCCTTCTTGAATACCTGAATGCGATCGTTGGGGCGATCGCAAACGTACACGAGGCCATCGGTGGTCGGCTCCGCGCAATGCACAGGGGTACGGAACTGCTGCGCGAGTGCCGTGCCCGGCGTATAGCGACCGAGATTGGTGTCGGACGGCACGTTGCCATACGCGCCCCAGATTCGCTTGATCTTGCCCGACGTCATGTCGATGACCGCGACGCGATGGTTGCCGTATCCATCGGCGACGAATGCTTCGTTCGCGGCGACGTCGAATGAAATCTTCGCGACACGCCCGAAGTGGTCCAGCGCCTTGCTGTCGACCTGTTGCTTCGGCGTCCCGATTTGCATCAGGAACTTGCCGTCGTGCGTGAACTTCAGGATGTGTGAATCACCAACGCCGTTGCCACCGATCCAGACGTTGTCCTTGTTGTCGATCGTGATGCCGTGATTCGAGAGGGGCCACTCGTAGCCTTCGCCTGGCCCTCCCCACGCTTTCACGAGATTGCCCGCGGGATCGAACTCGAGAATCGGCGGAGCGCTCCGGCAGCATTCGCCAATGGGAGGATTGGCGTCTGCGCCAACTTCCGTGCGCTGGTTGAGCGTCGAGTCACCGCGGTGGATGATGAAGACGTGGTCGCGCGAATCGATACCAAGACCGATCGCCGACCCGAGGACCCAGTGATTTGGGAGCGGCTTTGGCCAATAAGGATCGACCTCGAAGCGCGGAGCCTTCACGGCCTGCGCTTCCGTCGCCGCCTGCAGCGCCGCCTGGCCGACGCCAAGCGCAACGAGGAGCGCGGTTGCCAATCCGGCGAGCATGATCGTGCGTCCCCTCATCGACGATCTCCTTTTCGCTGCTGAATGAAGGCGACCGCAACTGGTCGCCGGTGGTGGTGCACGCGCGGTGCGTATATCGTAACTTCGCCGGACAAAAGCTGACCGGAGATTCTACGACCGCGCATGCGATTCCGTCCAGTACGACTCGGCCTCTCTCGACTCCTTGCGTCCGCCGCCCTCGCGTCGGCGCTGCTCGTGGCATCTCCGGCGTTGTCGGTTGCGCACGAAATTCCGGCCAGCGTCACCGTATTCGCGTTCGTGAAGCCGGAAGGTCGCGTGTTACACGTCGTGCTTCGCGTGCCGCTCGAAGCGATGCGTGATGTCGAATTTCCGCTTCGACAGCAATCCTTCCTGGACATCGAGAAGACGCAGCCATTCCTCACGAATGCCGCAACCACCTGGATTGCCGACTACCTGACGCTGTATGAGAACGGCGCACCGCTGACGCAACTGCGGATTGCCGTCGCGCGCGTGTCGCTTCCGTCCGATCGCTCTTTCACGGAGTATGCAAACGCCGTCGCGCACCTCTCGGCCGCACCACTCGACTCGTCCGTCGATCTGCCGTGGCAGCAAGCGCTGCTCGACGTCGCCATCGACTATCCGATTCAATCGGCGCAATCGCAGTTCGCGATCAAGCCGGAGCTGGCGCACCTCGGTGTGCGGACGAGCACTGTGTTGCGATTCTTGCCGAGCACTGGGGCGGAGCGCGTGTACAGCTATTCGGGGAATCCCGGACGAGTCGCGCTCGATCCGCGCTGGCATCAAGCCGCGCTCCGCTTTGTGCAGCTTGGGTTTTCGCACATCCTCAGTGGCATCGATCACTTGCTCTTTGTGCTCTGCCTCGTGATTCCGCTTCGTCGCATGCGGCCGCTGGTCGTTGTCGTCACGTCGTTCACGCTCGCGCACTCGATCACGCTTGCGGCCTCCGCGTTGGGTTTCGCGCCGAACGCACTCTGGTTTCCGCCGCTCATCGAAGTGCTCGTCGCGCTTTCCATCTTCTACATGGCACTCGAAAACATTGTCGGGGCGCGTGTGGAACGCCGGTGGCTCATCGCGTTCGGCTTCGGGCTCGTCCACGGTTTCGCGTTCTCGTTTGCGCTCCGCGAATCGATGCAGTTTGGCGGATCGCATCTGGTGGCGTCGTTGCTGGCGTTCAACGTCGGCGTGGAACTCGGGCAATTGCTTGTGGTCGGCGTGATGGTGTCTGCGCTCGCGCTGCTGTTTCGCAGGGTGGTTCAGGAGCGCATGGGGACGATTATTCTCTCAGCGCTCGTGGCGCATACGGCGTGGCATTGGATGCTCGACCGGGGCGCAACGTTGAGCGAGTATCGATTTCAATGGCCGGCGCTCGATGCGACGTTCGCGGTGAGTGCGATGCGCACGGCGATGGTGATGATCGTGGCGGCAATGGCGGTATGGCTGCTGTCGACGATGGGGAAGCGATTGATGCCGGTGAATGTCAAGCGCGAGGTCGGGGCGGAATGACGCGCGATGAAAGGCAGTTTCAACTGGTCAGCGGAACACCTCCGTTCTGTCATCCCGCGGCCGCGAAGCGGGTGTCGGGATCTCCCTTCGCGGCGCTGTTCGCCGGCCACGCGCGACGTATCGAGGATCCCAACACGAGCTGTCGCTCGTGCGGGATGACATTGTGGGGCTGCGGCCACCGGATGAACTCTCCGCAACAAATCTTTCGCCTGTCTACAATCGCGTTGCTGATCGCGCTCATTCTGACTCCGGCGAGTCGCGCATTTGCGCAGACGCCATCCGCCGAACCGACGTCCACACTCGCGGGTGTCTACACGCCTGCACAAGCGGAGCGCGGCAAGATCACGTATGCAGGGATGTGCAAGGCATGTCATTCGCCCGCGTCGCACACCGGCCCGACGTTCGAGAAATGGTGGAAGGGTCGCACCGTCGCGGCGCTGTTCGGGTACATGAGCTCGCAGATGCCCAAGAGCAACCCGGGCAGCATGAACCCCGATGAATACGCGGACGTCGTCGCGTACCTGTTGAAGATGAACGCGATGCCCACTGGGACGACGGAACTCGCGGCCGACTCCACGTCACTCGCGACAGTCATGATCGAGATGCCTCCGAAAGCGGCAAAACGCGCTGCACCATCCAAGGCGCGCAGTACGACACCAGGCAAGCCAATTCGTAAACCAAACACTCGCACGCAAGAGGATTGAGCCATGGTCTCACGTTCTATGTCTCGAAGAAAATTGGGCGTGATTGGATCGGCGATCGCGGCGACGTTGCTACTCGGTGCGTCGATGTGGACGACGGCACATACGTCGCCCGCGGTTCAAGCGGCCGCCCTCGTGCGCGGTAACGCACCCGGCGAGTGGCGCTATTGGGGCGCCGATGCGTGGAGCACGCGGTATTCGCCACTGGAACAAATTCACGCCGGCAACTTCGACTCACTCACCGTCGCGTGGCAGTGGAAGGCTGGCGAGCATGGCGACGACGAATACTTCCGCTCTACACCGCTTTACGCGAAGGGGCGGCTATTCACCGTGGCCACGAACCGGCGCAAGGCATTTGCGCTCGATCCCGCCACGGGCAAGGAAATCTGGAATTGGGGAATGGACGAAGGCATTCGCTGGCAAAAGGCACCACGACGCTATGCGGGCCGCGGGCTCGCCTACTGGACGAGTGGATCAGCGGAACGAGTCGTCGTCGTCACTCCGGGATATCACCTCGTTTCCATCGACGCGAACACCGGTAAGCCCGACCCCGCCTTCGGTACGGCAGGCGTCGTCGACCTCATGACGGGCTTGGGGTTTCCACTCGTCCCTCTCGCGGTGGATGACACCGGAGAGCTGATCATCAGCGAGGCCGCACCAGCGCGTAAAGCGCACGCCGGGGAAAAATGGAACGTACGGACAAAAACCGGCGCAGACGGCACAAGGGGTATCGATCCCGCGCTCGGCCAACTTGCCGCAAGCTCGCCCCCGATCATCATTGGCGACGTCATCGTCGTCGGCAATTCGTCGGTCCATGGGTACTACCCGATTCGCACGCACAACCTTCCTGGGTTCATTCGCGGATTCAGCGTGCGCACCGGTAAGCAGCTCTGGAAGTTCAACCTCATTCCGCAGGCCGGTGAGTTCGGAGCGGACACGTGGAAAAACGGATCGAAGATTGGCACGGAAGGCGTTGGCAAGAACGACGCGTGGGCCGGCTATTCCGCCGATCCGGATCTCGGCCTCGTCTACATCCCCGTCGGCATGCCGTTGATGGACGAATACGGCGGCCACCGTCCGGGCGACAACCTGTTCGGCAACAGCATCGTTGCGCTCGACGTAA
>JBDTMO010000194.1:0-8880 GCA_039934235.1 bacterium
GGCCGCTGGACATGGTTTGGCGACAACTGGCCCGATCGCGCGCGGCAATGGCTTCCCACCGTCGATCATCCGAGCGACAAGGCGACGGTCTCGTGGAAGGTCGTCGCGCCCGTAACGCGAACCGTCGTCGCGAATGGTTTACTCGTGTCGACGCGCCGAGTCGTCGTGAAAGGCAAGCCGATGACTGAAACGCGATGGCGCGAAGCGCGTCCCATCGCGACGTATCTCATGGTCATCGCCGCCGGCCCGCTCGAGAAGTACGACATCCGCGAGCCGGATTGCCATTACGGCGATGAAGGACAGTGCGTGCGGCAATTCGTGTACGTGCTTCCTGAAGTGAAGAGCTGGTTGCCCGGCCCCTTCACCGCTGCGGGTCCGATCGTGTCGCTCTTCGAACGTCTCATCGGACCATTTCCCTACGAAAAGCTCGCGCACCTGCAATCGTCGACGCGATTTGGCGGAATGGAAAACGCGAGCGCGATTTTTTACGACGACAAGCTTTTCGCGAATCGCACCCTCAAGGACGGCATCATTGCGCATGAAACCGCGCACCAGTGGTTTGGCGACGCCGTCACGGAGCGCGAGTGGGGACACCTCTGGCTGTCCGAAGGGTTCGCGACGTACTTCGCTGCGCTCTGGACGCAGTTCATACGCGGAGATAACGCGTTCCGCGCCGAGATGGCGACGATCCGTGGCCAGATTCTCGCGGATAAGGTGGTTGCGGAACGTCCCGTGCTCGACACGACGCAACGGAACTATCTCGCGCTCCTGAACACGAACAGCTACCAGAAGGGCGGATACATTCTCTACATGCTGCATCAACAGCTTGGCGACAGCGCGTTCTTTGGCGGACTGAAGGCGTACTATGCGAGATACCGGCATGGCACGGCGATGAGCAGCGACCTCCGCCGTGAGCTCGAGCAGGCGTCTGGCCAGTCGCTCGGACAGTTCTTCGATCAGTGGCTCACACGTCCGGGCGTCGCAGAGCTGACCATCGGCTGGGCGTACGACTCGCTCGAGCAACGCGTATCGCTCAAGGTGCTGCAGGAAGGTCCTCGTGGCGCGTACGACCTCGACGTGCCTTTGGTGATGACGGATGCGGCTGGCGCGAAGACTGTGGTGATGGTGCACGTTCCCGCGGACTCGCGCGCCACGATCGCGCTGCACGAGCGCTATGCGACACGCCCACGCTCACTCACCTTCGATCCGGACGGGCGGTTGCTCGCGCGTATCACACGGCTGTGATAGTTCGCGTGGACAGGCGTACTGCTGTTGTTCTCGCCATGGCGGTCGCGTTGTCCGCGCGCGTCGCGCGTGCACAGTCGAGCGCGCCGCTTCCGCCGACGCGCGCCGACTCGCTGCTGGCCGAAGGGCGATGGATGGAGGCCGAGGCGGCGTATTATCGGCAGTCCGAGCGCGCGCCGCGCGATCCGGCCGCGCGTGCGGCGCTCGGCCGCTACATCGCGATGAAGGGCGCAGTGCGTCCAGGCTTGGTGCTCATCGCGGAAGCACGCAAGTTCGGTCTCGACAAGGACGTCACGCGGGAACTCGTCACGCCGCTCAGCGCGCTCCTTCAATGGCGCGACGAAGCAGCGACGTTCAAGCGTGACACGACGCTCAGCGCTCGTGCCCCGAATGACCGCCACGCGCTGTTCCAGGTTGCCCTCCCGCGCACCGATGCGAACGGTCGGCCGCAGTCAGCGCAACGCGGCCTGCGTGAGGTCTCGTGGCACGATGTGGTCGATCGGCAAATCGGTCTCGACAGCATCAATGCGCAGGACCGGCCGATCGGCATCGAGGTCTTCGAGGCCCTCTCACCGTCGATGAACGTCCGCTCCGGTGAGATTGTATTGCACGCCAACACGCGATCGGCGCTCTCCACCACAGGCCGGCGCTATCAGGTGTTGCGCACCGCGCGCTGCGTCCGAGTGCTCGTGGGTGAACAACGCGTGCTTTCACTCGTGGACGCTCTACGCGAATTGGAACCCAACTGGTGGCAACTGGACCTCCCGCACGGACTACTCGTCGTTCGGTGACCCTGTCATCCTGAGCGAGCGAAGCGAGAGGGTGTCATCCTGAGCGAGCGAAGCGAGTCGAAGGATCTGCACCCCTTCGTTCGGCGCAAGGTCCCTATCGCCCCACGTTCTTGAGTTCGACAAGAAGGCAGCGGTCCTGCACGACATCGATGCCAGCCTTCGCGAATTGCTCAGCGGCTGCGTCGTGGCGAATGCCGAGTTGAAACCAGACCGACGACGGCTTCGCCTTGAGTATGTCATCTACGTGCGGAAGAATGTCCTTCGGGCGACGAAAGACGTTCACCATATCTACGGGAATCGGGATGTCGGACACCGCGCGATAGACCGTTTCGCCGAGAATTTCGACGGCCTCCGGATAGTAGACCGGAACGGGCAGGATCTGGAGTCCGGCTTTCTTCGCGTACGCCGGGACATAGTACGCCGGCTGCATGGATTCCTGCGCGGTCTTGATGCCAAGCACGGCAATTCGGCGAGTGCGGGCAATCAGGTTTGCGATGCCTTCGTCGTCGTCGATCAAGCGGGTACGCCAATCCACGGACGCGGAGTCGTTGTTAGCGGAAGTCATGCCGGAGTAGCAGTGCGAGGATCGTGCACGGCGACAAATAGCGCGCCGCCCCGGTTACATTTACCCGCTGTGCTTGTTCGTCCGCAATGGAGACAAATTAATGCGAATGCTCGTCCTCGGCGCTGGGCTCCAGGGTTCAGCGTGTGCCTATGATCTGCTGCAGAATCCCGAAGTCACACAGGTTCGGCTTGCGGACCTGCGCTTTGACCACCTGCCGTCCTTCCTGAAGCCGCTCGCTGGGCCGCGACTCATTCCAACGCCGCTCGATGTCCGGGACCGCGAGGCCGTGCTGGCGTTGATGCGTGAGTCAGACGCGGTAATGAGTGCGATTCCGTACTACTTCAATCTTCAACTTGCCGAATGCGCAGTCGAGGCGGGCGTCCATTTTTGCGATCTCGGTGGCAATACCGAGATTGTCTTTCAGCAAAAGGCGCTGGCCGACAAGGCGATCGCGAAAGGCGTGACGGTAGTGCCTGATTGTGGCGTTGCGCCGGGCATGGTGAACATCCTCGCGCAGTACGGCATCACGCAGCTCGACAGCGTGGACTCCGTGCGGATTTTCGTCGGCGGGCTGCCGCAGAATCCTGAGCCGCCGCTGAACTACCAGATCGTCTATTCGCTCGAAGGCGTTCTCGACTACTACACGACGCTGTCGTGGGTCGTGCGCGACGGCAAGCGCGTGCATGTCACCGCATTGTCCGAGCTGGAGACCGTGGACTTTCCTGCGCCCGTTGGCGGCCTCGAAGCGTTTCATACGGCCGGTGGGCTGTCGACAATGGCGTTCCGCTATGAAGGCACGATCCCCACGATGGAATACAAGACGCTCCGCTATCCGGGCCACGCCGCGATGATGAAGACGATTCGCGAGCTCGGACTCCTGGATCTCGAGCCGGTGGACGTAAAGGGCGTAAAGGTCATTCCGCGCGACGTGTTCGTCAGTGTCGTCGGCCCCAAGCTCACGAAGCCGGAAGGCAAGGACCTGCTTGCGCTGCGCGTGACCGTTACCGGAACGAAGGATGGCAAGGCGGCAACGCGACAGTTCGACCTGATCGATCGCTACGACGAAGCGCACGGCATCAGTGCGATGATGCGGACGACCGGCTACTCGCTATCGATCACTGGCCAGATGCAGGTGCGCGGTCAGGTTACGCCGCCAGGCGTGTGGACGCCGGACGAATGCATGCCCGCCGAAGCGTATATCGCGGAGCTGCGTAAACGCGGGATGGATGTAAGAGAAGCCACGTGAACGGTTCACGCAATGGGGGCAACGTTAGCGAACGAAGTTCGCTAACGTTGCTCCCATTGCATCCATGGTGGCCTTCGCATTCCAGCGATCGTTCCCGTTATAGAGAAACGAGAACGCGACAATCTCGCCGTCCTTCGCGGTGACGAAGCCACCAAGCCCGATCACCGTGTCCGTCGTTCCCGTTTTCGCGTGCAGGTTGCCTTCGGCAGGCGTTCCACGCATACGGCGGCGCAAGAGCTCCGATTCGCCCGCCACTGGCAATGAGCCGTGAAACGCGGATGACCATGGGCCACGGTGCGCATAACTGAGAAGCTGGATCATCGTGCGCGGCGTGAGATAGTCGAGCGTCGACAGGCCCGAGCCATCGAACACCCGCACGCCCTGTGGATCCGCACCGACCTTCTTGCTGAGGAAGTCGCGCAGGTTGGTGAGCGCGACATCCGCGGAGCTCATCCCATCAGGCGCAACCGCACGCCCAGCATCACGGAACAGCAACTCGGCCACGATGTTGATGCTCTCGCGATTCATCTCCGAAACGATCTCCGACAACGGCGGCGATGCAAAGCTCGCGACCTTCGTCGCCGTTGTCGGTGTGCGCGCCGCACGAACGGTTCCATCAACCGTGACGCCAACGTTCTGCAGCGCGCCCTGTAACGCGCCCGCGGTGAACCGCGCTGGATCATCCACGACGAGCGAATAGCGCAGCGGTCCGTTCAGCGAACCAATCGAGCCGCTGACGTCGATGCCGCCGTCCGCCGCCCGCCGTGCGTTGATGCGGCCACCGCGTCCCTGCACGAGGCGCACACTGCTGCGCAGCGGAATCGTTGTCGTCACTGGTTCGAGCGTCACTTGCGCGACATTGCCGGCCGGACTCACGACGACCCAGACGACATTCTCGTTGAGTGAAAGTGCGGACACCTTTGCGGCGTATGCGGCACCGAGATATTTCGTCTTCCAGCCTTCGGGAACCTTGCGGTCGTCGAACGCACTCGCGTCGAACACGAGGTCACCCGTCACCTTCTTCACGCCAGCCGCCGCCACCGAGCGCGCGAGCGTGGCCATCGGAAGATTCGGGTCCTTGAAGAACCGCGCCGACATCGACGGATCGCCATCCGCACGAAGGTAGAGATTCCCCTGCACGACGCCGTCGGCGCCGATTGTGCCGTCGCGCAACACATCCGTGGAGAAGCTGTGCTCCGGTCCAAAGCGATCGAGCGCGACAGCAGTCGAGAACAACTTCATGGTGGACGCCGGTTGCATCATCTCGCCCGCGTTCTGCGAAAAGAGCGTGTCGCCGCGCGTGAGCGACACAATCATCACGCCGAACTTGCCGCTCTTCACCCGCGTGCTGAGCATGTTGTCGATGTCGGCAGTGAGCGCAGGCATCCCCCGCGGCGACGTCCACGCTGTGCGCGGCGGAGTTGCCGGACGACGAACGACCCGCTTGCGCACCGGCTTTCTGGGAGCTGGCTTTTTGCCCTGTGCGGTTGACTGCGGCGCCAGGGACACATGCGACGCAAGCGCGCACGGAACCGCAGCGGAAAGCAGGAGCACGCCGGTGACCACCATCGTGGCCGCGGTGCGAAACGCGCGTGCGTCGAGAATTGACTTGATCATTGAGTACGGAAAGGGCAACTCGCGTTCCACCTTGGGCGAGACGCGTGCTCGGTTGCTTGGGTTGTCATCCTGAGCGAGCGTAGCGAGTCGAAGGACCTGCACCTGTCGAGCAACACCACGTGCAGGTCCTTCGCTACGCAGGCACGACGACACGCGTCACACCTTGAAGATGATATCCCGCTTGTACATGTAGTAGAGAATCGCGTACCAGAACAGCACGAAGGTGATGGCGAACGCCAGCGACGCATTGATCGGCGACAGCCACGGCGTAAAGAAACTCTCGTAGATCCACGCCTCGAGCGAGATGCGCTTCCCGTCCTTCATCACCTTGAAGATGGAATAGATGCACCGCGCCATCACCCCCGAACCCACGAACGCCATCATCGGATTCAATCCGTAAATGACGAAGAACTTCGTCCAGCCGCGCACCTTGTGAAAATCAACGAGCCACATGACGGTCGCGAGCGAGACACACGCAAGGCCCGCCGTAAAGACGACGTATGAGCTCGTCCACAGGCTCTTGTTGATCGGAAATACCCAGTGCCACATCAGGCCGGCCATCATGCCGAGCGCGCCGGCTGCAAAAAGTCCGGATAGTCGTTCAGTGAGTGCCCTGCGCTGCGCAATCCATCGGCCGGCAAGGTTGCCCAGCATTGCCGTGCAGATTGCGGGGACGGTGGAGAGGAATCCTTCGGGGTCCCACGTAACGCCGCCAACCCAGAGGTGATTCCCCAGCCCCCAGCGCGACCAGTCGAACATCGTGCGGTCAGTCCACGCGGCCATCGTGCGCGGTGGCGTGTCGAGCAGCAGCGCACCGATGGTTCCCTCGCCGGGCACGGGGAGCACCGTCATCACGAACCAATATCCGAACAACAATCCGGCGATGGTATACACCTGCTGCCGCAGCGTGGTGCGTTGCGTCAGGAGGCCAGCGAACAAGTACGCGATGCCAATCCGCTGCAGCACCCCTGTAATACGCCAGTTGAGCAGGCGAGCGAGCACGCGCTGGAGAAAGGTCGGGTCGGCAATGCCGCTGACGTCGCCCCAGATGAAATACGGGAAGCCGTTAACGAGAAATCCGAACAGGAAGATGAGAACTCCGCGCCGGATGATCTGGTTGCGAATGGCGCGCTCGTCGTCGCCGCGGGCGCGTCGCGCGGATAGCGAGAGGTGCGTGGTGATGCCCGCGATGAAGAGGAAGAACGGAAAGATCAGGTCAGTGGGAGTCCAGCCATTCCACGTCGCGTGCTCGAGCGGCGGATAGATGTGTTCCCAGCTTCCGGGATTGTTCACGAGCAGCATTCCTGCGACCGTCATGCCCCGGAACACATCGAGTGACAGCAAGCGTTCACGCGACGCGGACTTCAGGGCGCTGGGAGACAGCTCGTGAGTTCGCGGAATGCTGGGAAGAGTGGCGGTCATGCTGGCGACCTCAACGAGACTTGCAGGAACGGAAAGTGTGTTCAGCGCGTAGCCTAACTAGAACGTGAACGACGCCATTTGTCGAGGCATCCTGAACGAGTGCAGCCGTTCGGGATGATCCAGTGGTTCGCAGATTGCTGCCAGAGCGCGTGTTGCGCTCGAGAACACTCTGGGTGCAGCCGCGCGATTGCAGATCGCGCGTGTCGGATAGCAGGACTGTACACCACGCCAAGAGGGAGGGTTCGAATGCGGCACAGTCTCGTGCGCGATGGAATCGCCGCCGGAGTACTCGGCGCAACGGCCGTCGCGATCTGGTTTCTGGGCATCGACATCATGTATTCGCATGCGTTCGCTACGCCGGCCGGCCTGGGCCGAGGCCTGCTGCGGTTGTTTGGTCCGCCCGGGATGGAAGGCGAGGCGGTGTTCGTCACTGCCTATACGATTTTCCACTACGCCGCGTTCATTGGAGCTGGACTTCTCGTCTCGGTGATCGTCCACTGGGCGCAGACGTCGCCGACGGTGCTCGCTGGCGCGATGATGCTTTTCGTGGCCTTCGAGATCGGGTTCTACGGGCTGAGCTCGGCGCTGCAGGAATCGCCGTTCCTTGGAACGCTGGGATGGGCTCAGGTGGCCACGGGCAATCTCATCGCGGCGCTGGTCATGGGGACGTACATGTGGCGGACGCATCCCGAACTCAAGGGCGAGTTGGACTATGCCCTCAAGGGCGCGGAATAGGCGCGCGACGGTTCCGAACTCGGCGCGCGAGCCCATTGCGCCGTACGTCTTCCGTCGGGGTGCACCGTAGATCTCTGCCTACAAAGGAGTAATCCGCGGGCATCCGCCAAATCGGCGTAAATCCGCGCTAAGGCTGTTGGAACGCATCCACAACGCGTTCAAGGACGGCGCTGAACGACTCAAACGCGGATTTACGCGGATTTGGCGGATCGACGCGGATCCTCGGCTACGGCTCTATCACCCGCTGTCTTGCCGTCGCGACTCCGCCTGCGAGAAATGCCGGTGCTCTTGGCGCACCCACTACCGCGTTGCGACCTTCCAATCCACCTGCGCGGACGCGGGCGAGTCGTCCGCCTCGCGTTGCTGCCACTTGAAGAACACCACCGAGATGATCACGAAGAAAAACAGTCCGCCGGGTACCCACATGATCAGCGCGCCAATCAGCTGATCCTGCAACGGTGTAATTCCCCAGATCCTCGGCGCGCTCGAATACGCAGGATAGAGAACGTGATCCGCATAGCCGATGCAAATCGCGATGAGCGACATCGGGATGCTCAGCAGAAACAGATACAGCATCTGCAGCGGATACGAGAGCCGCGGCAATTCCGGCAACGGGCTCAGGATGGGCCACCACATCAACGTCGCCGCGATCATGAAGCACAGGTGCTGCACGATGTGCACGTTGTGATGCGCCATCGCGAGACCGTAAACCGGCGGCAGGTGCCACACCGCCAGCACGATGTTGAAGATCAGGAAACAGCGCGGCGCGGTGGTCACCCAGCGGGCCACCGTACCGATCACCGGCCACTGGAGCGCGGGTCGCAGCATCCAGCCGGGAGTTCCCATGATCAGCAGCGGCGGCGCCACCAGCGTCAGCATGAGGTGCTGAATCATGTGCGCGCTGAACAGATAGTAGTCGCTGAGATCGTGCAGCCAGCCGTTGAGCGACAGGAAGATCAGCGCAAGCGCGCTGAAAAATGTGAGTCGCTGTCCGGAGGTGGGTGAGGCGTGCGGTGCAGATCCTTCGACTCGCTGCGCTCGCTCAGGATGACAATCTTCTCGCTGCGCTCGCTCAGGATGACAATCCGTCTGCACCTGCCTGGCGCGCCAGTGATACAGCGCGCCCAGGCCAACCAACCCAATGACCGTGCTGGGATGCACGGTGAACTCGGACAAGGCAATCCGCGCGGCCGGATGCAACAGCAACGCGACCGGCGGATGCATCACTTCACCAGCGTCAGTTTGCCGAACAGGAACAT
>JBDTMO010000195.1:0-8877 GCA_039934235.1 bacterium
GGAGCATGTTCTCCAGCGGCTGGCGCTTTGCGCGATACCTGCGCGAGGAGCGCGTGCAGATCGTGCATGCGCATGACATGTATACGAACATCTTCGCCACACCATGGGCCCTTCTCGCCAGGACTCCGGTGATCATCACCAGCAGACGTTGGTGGCACTCTCTCCCCAACCGCAAGCTTCAACTCGGCAACCGCGCCGCGTTTCGCATGTCGGATGCGGTGCTCGCCAACAGCCCTCAGGTTGCACGGTCAGTGTCGGAGCGGGAAGGCGTGCCATCCGACCGGATCTGGAACGTGACTAATTTCGTCGATGATGTGGCGTTTGCTCCGTTGACCGCTGAACAGCGGGAAGCGAAGCGGGTACGATGGTTAATTCCCCCAGGTGCACTTGTTGTTGGTTGCGTTGCGCGTCTGGTACCAGTGAAGGACCATGGAACACTCGTCAAGGCATTTGCGACGGCGCGTCAGACGTGCCCAGCTGCGCACCTCGTTCTCATCGGGGACGGCGAGAGCAGGCCGGAGCTGGAAGCACTCGTGTCGGAGCTGAACATGAGCAGTGCTGTGTCGTTCGTGGGAGAGCTGCGCGACGGAGACAACTATCATCGGATGTTCGATGTGTCCGTCCTGTGCTCGCTGAGCGAGGGGTTTCCCAACAGCCTCGTGGAGGCCATGGCCGCTGGCGTACCAATTGTCGCGACCGCGGTCGGTGGGATTCTCGACGCCGTCACGGACGGGGAGAATGGGTTGCTCGTGCCCACCGAAAAGCCCACAGCACTGGCGGAGGCGTTGAGCACGTTGCTTGGCGATGTCGCATTGCGTGAAAAGATGGGCGCTGCTGGAAGGCAGCGCGCGGACGAACGATATCAAGCCAGGACCGCCGTGAAATCACTCGAGACGATGTACGATCGCCTGCTCGCGAAGGCTGTCCGATGACCGCACCTGCGCAAACCTTCCGACGCCGGCGCGTGCCAGGCGCCGTAATCGTGAGCCAGACGGGCAGGATTGTTCGATCCGGCCTGAATACCGCCGCAGAATACGCGCAATCGCCTTTCAAGATGAAGGGCGGCTCTCCGTCGTTCTTTGCGTTCTTCCTGTACATCTTCGTCATCATCACCTTCCGCATTCCCATTGGTACGGAGTGCATGGTGATCGCGCTCCTGATGCTCCCGATGGAGGGCAACAAGCTCCATGTGCCGTCGGTGGCGCTGTGGACCTTCGCGATGGTGGGTTGGTCGTTCTATGGGTACGGCCAGACGCTGTACCCCGACATCGTCCTGCTGACGATGACGGAGTTTGCGAAGGTTTGTCTGGTCATGCTGGTGGCAGTCAACGTCATCTCGTCGCGGTCGCGAATGCGGATGCTACTCGCCGGCATGATGATTTTCTTCCTGTGTTATCCAATACGAGGAACGCTGCAGAACTACCTGCTTGGTGAAACGAACCACGGACGAGCTGTCTGGAACGGCACTTTCTCGAACCCGAACGATCTCGCGGGATACTGCGTGCTGCAGATGGGTGTCTCGCTGGCGGTACTTGAAGTGGAGAAAAAGGTGTGGCTCAAGCGAGTGGCCATTGCCTGCTCTCTCCTGCTTCCCCTTGTGGTGGTACTGACGGCATCCCGCGGGGCTTTCATTGCACTCGTGGTGTTCCTGATCGTGTCGATGAAGCGGCACTGGGCCATCGTGAAGAGCAAGCTCTGGGTAGTGATCATGTTGGGGATGGTGATTACCTACGTCGGATCGGACAAGGTCTTCTCACGACTTGCCACGATCGACGAGGCAGTCGCCGGCAAGACGACCATGGAAGAGGACGGAGGGTCTGCCAAGCAACGCATCGAGATCTGGCGTGTCGCGCGGGCCATCATCGCGGAGCACCCAATCTTTGGCGTCGGCATCGGTGGGTACAATGAAGCGCACTACGAAATGGCGAACCGGCCCGGATTCGCCCTCACCGCGCTCGGCCTGCGAGACACGCATTCGACATACCTCAACATCATGGCCGAGTTGGGATTCGTCGGGTTCGGCTGCTTCGTGTGCCTGATCGGCGTCACCCTGAACAGGGCGCGAAAAGCGCGAAAGGAGGCAGGGAATTCGTCGCCAGCTCTGACGGCTCAGCTCATCTGGCTGGAGATCGGGCTGTACGGCTTTCTTGTGGCCGGAATCTGGGGCACCTACGGGCGACTCGTGCCGATGTACGTGCACGTCGCCATCGTGTGGTGTACCGCAGGGCTGTTGCAACAGGAGACCGCTCGTCTGAAGCGAGGCGCCGAGCCAGCGCGCCAAATGCGTGGGATGCGTAAGCCTGTCGCGGTTGTCCCGTTGGCAGGGGCACGCGGCTGATGTGCGGTATCGCGGGATATGCTGGCTGGTTACGTAGCGCACAGCAGTCGGAAGCGGACCTGACGACGATGTGCGGTGCGATTCATCATCGTGGACCGGATGAAGAAGGCCACTTCGTAGGCGCAGGCGTCGCGCTCGGCATGCGCCGCCTGAGTGTCATCGACGTTGCGGGGGGCTCGCAGCCGATGTCGAACGAGGATGGGACCGTGCACCTCGTGTTCAACGGCGAGATCTACAACTTTCGCGCACTGCGGTCGCGACTCGCTGCCAACCACGTGCTCCAGACGCGCAGCGACACCGAAACGCTCGTGCACCTCTATGAGGAGCGCGGTGCAGACCTGGTGCACGAATTACGTGGCATGTTTGCGTTCGCCATCTGGGACGACAAGACATCGCGTCTCACCATTGCGCGCGACCGAATGGGGATCAAGCCGCTGTACTATTGGGAGACGGACGGCGGCGTCTTCTTCGGCTCCGAGCTGCGATCCTTCCTGGCGCTCGAGCACTTTCCAGCGGAGATGGATGCGGTTGCCGTGCACGAGTATCTCGCCTTGGGATATGTGCCGGATCCGGCGTGCATCTTCAAAGGCGTGGCAAAGCTCCCACCGGGCCACGTGCTCACATGGGACGCCCAACGTGGTGTGGAGATCAGGCAGTATTGGAGTCCCATTCGCCCTGAAGCGCCAATCGCTGATGAGCGCGAAGCCATCGAAGAGTTGCGTCGCCTGATTGCGGATTCCGTCGAATCGCATCTCGAGTCCGACGTGAGCCTTGGCGCATTCCTTTCCGGCGGCATCGACTCGTCGACCGTCGTGGCGCAGATGTCGAAGCTCATGTCGATGCCGGTTGAAACGTTCTCCATCGGATTCGAGGAGAAGGAGTTCAATGAAGCGCCGCATGCGGCGAGTGTGGCGAAAGCACTCGGGACAAAGCACACCGAACTGATCGTGCGTCCAGACGCCGATGCGTTGATCGACGAGCTGATTCGCACGTTCGACGAGCCGTTCGGCGATTCCTCGGCGCTGCCGACGTTGCTTGTTTCGCGGCTCGCGCGACGTCACGTCACCGTGGCGCTCTCCGGCGACGGCGGCGATGAGCTATTCGGTGGTTACACGCGCTATGCGGAGCTCGAGCGCGCGTCCGAGCTGCGGCCCGCGATCGCGCGCCGGATGGCGCGTGAGGCCGGCGTTCGGCTTCCGCACTCGACGTATGGCAGGAACAAGTTGCTGAACCTGTCTCGCGACCGGAGAGGCCAGTATGCGTCCACGGTGGCGTCTCCACTGCCGATCAACGAAGGTGGCGTGGTGCGCAATGTGGCCGCAGAGCACACGCTCGACCGGTTACTGGACCGATGGTTCGACCCAGCGTCCGATCGCGATTTCCTGACGCAGATGACGCTCGTGGATATGGCGAGCTATCTGCCTGGCGATATCCTCACGAAGGTCGATCGTGCGAGCATGAGTGTGTCACTCGAGGCTCGGGTTCCGCTACTCGATCATACGCTCGTGGAATTTGCGGTGGCACTGCCCGGTCATCTCAAGCGTCGTGGTGGAACTGGAAAGTGGATTCTCCGCGAAGCCATCAAGGGGTTGGTGCCAGATTCAGTATTCGAGCAACCGAAGCGCGGGTTCGCCGTGCCGTTGAACCGTTGGTTCCGTAACGAGCTCCGACACAGGCTCGACACGCTGGTGCGTGAGGAGCGCGGTGTGTACGAATACGTGGATCACGCAAGTGTGCTACGCCTGGTGCGCGAGCACGTGAGTGGTCGACGTGACCACAGCCATTTCCTGTGGCGTGTCCTGGTGCTGGATCTCTGGATGGAAGCGCTGAAGAACGGGTATCTCGCGCTGCCTGCCGACGCGGAAATCGCGAGCCTGGTGAGTTAGCCGAGTACGGTCTTGCGAAGCTTCTCGTACAGCGAGTTGCCGAGTATCGCTTTCGCTGCGGTGAGCGCCGAGTCGCGCAGTTTTCGCGCGCCGATATCGCGGCCGCTCAGCGTGGCGACGAAGCGCTCCATGCTCGTGTCCTGCAGGATCACGATGCGGCCAAGGAGATCCGCAGGGAGCGCGTGCACGTTCCACACGGACTTGCTCGTCGTCACGCTGTCGTAGCCCGCCGCACGGGCCACGGGGAGAACGCGATCGTCATATCGGCCGCCGGGGCACGAGAAGGACCGGACCCTGACGCCTGAAATCGACTCGAGTTCCTGCTTTGATTGTACGATTTCTCGATGGAGCGCGACGTCATCGAGGTCGCTCAGGTATGCGTGCGACATCGAGTGGCAGCCGACTTCGATACCGGTGCCCGCGAGTTCGCGCACCTGTGCGCGGGTGAGATAGCCGCGACGATCGAGAAAATCCACGGTGAGGTAACACGTCGCGCCAAACCCGCGCTCCTCGAGCAGCGGCGCGGCGAAGATCAGATCCGTCTCGCATCCGTCGTCGAAGGTGAGTACCACGCTTCGCTTTGCGGACGCATCGTCGGCATCCAACCACGCGGACACGCTCACGCCGCGCTTGCCGCTCGCGACCACGTGATCCATCTGCGCCCGAAAGTCATCTTCCCTGACGACGTAGCGTACATAGCCGGGCTCATTGGAGCAGAGCGGCCGGCCCGCGCGCTCGAGCTCGTGGTACATGAGGAACGCGGTCGACTTGAGAGCGGCGCTCAAAAGAACCGCCTCAACTGCGCCTTTGCCGACGCGGGGAGCAGCTTGAACGCGCCGCCCATCAGGGTCTTGATCGAGCGTACTGCATTTCGGAATCGCTGCGATCGCGCGTTGATGAGCGCGAACTGCTCGATGAGCCCAGGTGAGAGGCGTCCATTCGATGGGAGGCGAACGGTCTCCGTGCTTCCCTCGAACGCACCATTCCGAAGCGCCTCGAGCACCAGCGTCCGCTCGGCCGCCGGAACGTCGATGCGGTTGAACAGTCCTGCGTATTGCTTGCGCCAATGCAGGTCCTGTCCGTAGAAAGCGAGTAGAGGCGGCCGACGAACCTGGAGGCGTCCGATGAGCTCGAACGTTGCCGGCCGCGGCGCATATCGACCATCGTACTTCGAGTTCCAACCCTCGATGCCATCGGGCAGTAGTTCCAGGTTCTCGATGAGGTCGAAGAGTGCGGCAGGAGGATGCGCGATCACGGCAACGCCGCGCTGCGAGCGGATGTGCGCAATGACAGTCGCGGGATCAGTGGAGTCGGCGAGCGCGGTGACACCATACCCGACGATGTGCATGCGCTGGATGCAGCCGAACTCCAGTCCGGGCATGAAGCGCAGGCGTTCGTCCGAGAGACGCTCGCACTCGTCGACGTAGTTACGAACCTTTTCTGCATCGAACGCGTCAGCATGATCGGCCATGCCGACCAGCGCGCAGCCCGCGGCAAGATATTTTTCACGCAGTTCCGACAGCCTGAACTCGCCGTCGGAGTACGTGCTGTGTACGTGGAGCGCCGCCTTGATCACGCGTCGCCTCCCTTGAGTTTTCCCGCGAGCGCGCGCGGCAGCTTGCGACCGAAGAAGTGCAACCAGTCGCCAACCTCGGGCATCGGATCGCTGAGCGAAAAGTTGTCGTGCTCGGTGCCGAGCGAGGGGATCAGTTCCGCGAGCGTGGTTCCGATGCGGGAGGGAAATGCCGCCGGATAGCCAGCAGGCGCGCCGCGCCACACAGACACAAGATGTCGCGCGTCTCCGAGGAACCAGCGACAGCGCACGCCGGGCCGACCAGCCGCGAGCGCCTCGACATCGCCATGCTCGGCAAGCTTGGCCACGCCAAGTGGAAAGTCCACGCCTGCATGCACCGCGAGCGCGAGAGAGTTCCAGAATCGCCCGTTCACCTCGAGAAACACGGGAGTACCGTCGGGGCGTAGGCGGAACTCGACCATCGCGACTCCGTGCCATCCAACAGCGCGCAACAGCTTCAGCGACGCATCGCGAATGGCAGGTGACGGTGTGACGCTTTCGCGCAGCGCGCTGCCAGAACCAGTCGGACGTACATCCCGGATGCGACGATGCGCGAACTCACCTCGCAGCTCGCCAAGACGCATGAGCGCGAAGTATCCCGCTCCAGTTCCGACAACGAATTCCTGAACGAGCACCGAACTACAGCGCGACCGGAGTTCAGCGAGCGTATCGGCGAACTGCTGCGCATTCGTCGCGTATGCCGGAGCGCCGGTAGGCGCCGATCCACCAGACGACGTTCGTTGCTGCGACACATTCGGCTTGAGCACAACGGGATACGGCAGTTCGCGGGCAAGCGTCGCGGCGTCGGAGCCTGCTTCCACCACCCACGTTCGAGGAACTGCGATGCCGAGTGAACGTGCGAGTTCCGTCATGCCGTTCTTGTCGAACACGCGAAGCAGCACGTCGTGCGGCGGCAGCAACATCTTTCCACCGGCGGATTCGATCTCTGTGCGGTGGAGCGAGGCGGGAATTGTCGACGACTCCGTCATCGGCAACACGACGGCCGGCCCGCCGCGCTCGAGTTCGAGTGCGATGCGCTTTACGAATCCATCAGGATCCGACCCCGGCGACGGATATGTGAATGAATCCGCGGCCGATCGCGACCAACCTGCCTTGGACCAGGACTCCGTTGAACCGACGGTGACTCGATACCCGGCACGAGCGAGCGACCTGGTGGCGGCGACGGCCTGGTTTTCGTTTCCGTCCAGGATGATGGCGCGCACGTCAGGCCGGTGCGCGGAGCGGACTCGCGCGCGACGAAAAGTCGTCGATTGCTCGACGTAGTACCGTCTCGAATTCGAGCGAGACTTCTGACCAGTCGAACCGCGCTGCCGTTTCGCCCGCCGCACTGCCGAGCGCGCGACGACGAAGGGGATCACGAAGGAGCGCGATGACGCTGTCGGCGAACGCGGTCGCGTCGTCGGCGAGCAGCAGGTCGATGCCCTCGCGATAGTCGAGGCCTTCAGCGCCGACCGTTGTTGACACAATGGCGCGCTCGGCCGCCATCGCCTCGTAGATCTTGAGTCGTGTACCACCTCCAATGCGGAGCGGTACAACGAACACGGGCGATTCGCGCAAATGCGGGATGACCGACTTTACGCCGCCCACGATCTTCACCGAATCCGACGCGAGACGAGTGATCCGACGTGGCGGGTTGCGGCCGACGACGTGAAACGTCGCGTCAGGTACGGCAGCGACAATGCGCGGCCAGATCTCTTCGCAGAAGAACTCGACGCCGTCGATGTTCGCCGGCCAATCCATGGAGCCGAGGAACATCACACTGTGTTCGTGTCCGCTGTCGGCGTCCGACTTGTAGGCCGCGACGTCCACCCCAGTTGGAACGACGGTGAGATGCGACGGGTCCGTCATCACGGACATCAGTGAGCGGTCATTCTCTGAAACGGCGACGACATGATGGAAGCGCTTGACAGTTGCTCGCTCGTAGCGGCGCATTTTTGCCGCCTCCATCGTGAAGACCACCCTCTTAGCCGGATTGGCTTCGTGCCGTGCTTGCCGATCCCACAACGCGTGTTCGACGTTGTGCTGAAAGAGCACGCACGGAATGGGCAGCGGATCAGGGAAGTTGAGCGATGCCGAAAGGAAATCGCACACCGCGACGTCCGGATGAAAATCGCGGATGATGTCGAGCACCGATCGCTGCACCGAGGACGACGTGAACTTTGACACGGCGTATGGCGCGCCGCGTGGAATGCGCAGTGCGTAATGCAGCATCTGCGCGGCGAGGCCATGTGGTGCGCCGGCTGGAAACGTGATGGCGCCTGGAAACACCTCGCCCAGTTCTCGTTCGTATTGTTCGTCGCGCGCGCCTGGGTAATACGAGAGAAAGACCGTGTCGTTCCGCGCCGCGAGGTGGCGAAGAATGTTGTACGAACGGATTCGGCCACCCGTATCGACCGGAAGGATCTTTCCCGCTTTGACCCAGAGGATGCGCATCGCTACCAAGCAATGCCCTGATACAGTCCTTGCGACGCGCGCGACCCAAACGCGCGCACGAGATCGACGACCATCTGGCCATCGCGCAGCGTCGGCTGAATGTCGCGGAACTCCTTGGTGCCGTTACCGATCACGACGACGTCGCCGAACTCGACGACCTCCTCCACGGAGTCGCGCATCAACGACCAGATGTGCGGAATTTCGTTCTCGATGTATTCGCGGTTGGCGCCAATGAGGTTGGCGCGCGAGACATGACCATCATAAATCGCGAGCTGCATGCCCTTGCCGATCAACCGTTCGACGAGCGTCACGATTGGCGATTCGCGCAAATCATCGGTGCCCGCCTTGAACGCGAGGCCCAGCACGCCCACGCGCTTGCATCCCGTGGCACGCACCATGTCGAAGGCGCGCGTGATCTGCTTCTCGTTGCTCGACAGTGCGGCGGCGAGCACCGGTGTCTCCACGTCGAGCTGACGAGCGCGATAGGACAGTGCGCGGAGGTCTTTCGGCAAGCACGAGCCGCCGAACGCAAAACCCGGGCGTAGATACGTGGCGGCGATGTTGAGCTTTGTGTCCTCGCAGAAAATCCGCATGACTTCGTGGCTGTCCACGTTGAGCGCCTTGCA
>JBDTMO010000196.1:0-8875 GCA_039934235.1 bacterium
GCACGCGCAGGTCCTTCGCTACGCTCTGGACGACAGGAGTTCTATTTCACCTTCGCGTCCGGCGACACCAATCGGCGCAACTCGAACACGTCGCGAATGGTGATCGATCCGCGCTGCGTCCGCACAAGACCGTGGGCCACGAAAGTACCGAGGAGGCGCGCGATGACTTCCCGAGTCGTGCCCAGATGGTGTGCGACCTGTTGTTGCGTCATCCGCAAGGAACCATCCGACGCGGCGTGCAGCAGGATGAACTGCGCCAGGCGCGTCTTGTGATTGTGTGTGTGCACCTGCTCCAGCTCCGACATCAGGCGAAACACCAACGTCGACAGCGCGTGGAGCGTCAGGTCCTGAACCACAGGTTCTGACTCGAACAACTTTCGATATACCGGCCCGGGAATCAGTGCGATCGTGGTGGTCGTCTCCGCCGCAACCCACGCGGGGTACAGCAGGTCGCTGAACAAGCAGTTCAACGCCAGCACACACGTCTCGCCGGGATCAATGAAGTAGAGTGTGGCTTCCGTCCCGTTGGGTGCGGTCGTGAAAACGCGGAGTCGTCCGACGACGACGAGGTACGCGCCCGACACCGGTTGGCCTTTGTGCAGCACGACCGTCGACCGGGCAAGACGCTTGCGCACCACACGGTGCGCAAGCAGTGCCTTGCCCTGAGCGCCCATGCGACAGAAGGGCTCGAGGTGCTCCAGCGGATCTGGCGGCCAGGGACGCACGTGACGTGGCATCTCGAAACGAATACCCTGCGATTACGGAGTGGTCAATCCGCGGCTCACCTTTTCCGTGACCGAGAGATGATGTTCCAGCGCCGGAAGGATGTCCTTGAAGTGCGTCTTCAGGGCGGGGCACGTCGCCGCCGGCTGAAGAACCTGCTTCACCGCATTGATCGCCGCCTGATGGAATGCCACTTCGTGGTGCATATACGCAGCGTCGAAGTCAGCACCCGTGAGTGCGGCCAGCGTCGCGATCTCCCGTCCATGCTCCATGGCTGCGGCGTTCCTGCTGTTTGGTACCACCGGTGTCACCTTACACGTCGCCGCAAGATCGAACGCGGCCTGACGCACGCCCATGTGATCTGATGCGACTTGCGTCGCCAACTCGCGCACGGCGCTCGAGCCGGCCTGTGCACGTCCCAGCAACGCTGTCTCCACGTCGAAGCTGTTCACCTGGATGTAGATGCCGAGGACTTCCGCATCCGACATCGCGGTGGATGTGACGCCGGCAACGGCCGAACCGGCAAGACCGAATAGAACGAAGCATCCTGCCGCGAGCACTGGCAATACTGTCCTTCCGCGCATGTGTCTCTCCTTGTTGTTGGGCCTGCGTGCAACGTTAGTGGACGCAGGTTACGGCGTGGTGCCGGAGAGTTCTGTATCAAAGGGTACGCTCGCGATTCGCGACGCGTGGATGCGGGCGGTCGAGGGTTGACGTCGGAGGTCGCCATAGTTATTGTACCGATCGTTCGGTACAATTCACTCCACTCACTCACCGCAAGACGCCATGTCCATGACAACCATCATCGTGCTCTCCGACCCCAACGGCGGCGAAGAAGCACTCGGCCGCGTGTTCAACGCGCTCGCCGCCGCGTACGACTTCAAGCAGCAACAACGCCCAGCACAAGTCGTGTTCCAGGGCACCGGCACGCGGTGGCCGAGCGTCCTGGCAAAGCCCGACCATCCGGCCCACGCGCTGTACAACGCCGTTGCCGATTCCGTGGCCGGTGCTTCCCACGCGTGCTCCAATGTGTTCGGCGCGCTCCCCGACGTAGAGGCCGCGGGATTGCCGCTGATCTCCACCAACGCGGTCCCCGGTACGCCGGGGCTGCCCAGTCTCGTTGGGTTCGTTGCCGACGGGCCCGTACTCATTTTCTAGGCGACACATGACAGAGGAAGGGGTCTTTCACGCGGGCGAGATCGCCGTGCAGGAGCGCGCCGGCGAGCGCGCGATCGCACGGCGTCGCGAATCGATCATTGGCGATCACCTCGTTGACGGCGCCCGCGCCTTTCTCAGTGAACAGGGCGTCGCGGCCGTTTCCGCCGAAACGCCGGACGGTGCGCTCTGGGCATCCATGTGGTGCGGGACGCCTGGATTCATCAGCAGTCGCGACGATGGCAGCCGGGTCGAAATCAGTGCGGCGCTCCACCACACACATGCCAGCGATCCCGTGCGTCGCGCGATCCGCACGGATGGGCCGCTGGGCATTGTGGTCATCGACTTCGCCACGCGCCGGCGAATGCGCATCAACGGTACCGTGCGCCGCGCTGATGCGAACGGAGTTGATGTCGCCGTGCGCGAGGTGTTCGGGAATTGCCCCAAGTACATCCAGCGGCGCCAGCGCATTGATGACGCAGCTGGAGGCGCACAGGAGCAGGAGCAGAGCGGTGGAGCGCTCGACGCAGATCGCCGTCGGTTCATTGCGCAAGCCGACACGATGTTCGTGGCGAGCATTCATCCGGCGCGAGGGCTCGACGTCTCACATCGGGGCGGGAATCCTGGCTTCGTGCAGGTGCAGGACGAATGCACGCTGCGGATTCCCGACTACCCCGGCAACAGCATGTTCCAGACGCTTGGGAACTTCGACGTCGACGCACGCGCCGGACTCGCGCTGATTGACTTCGAACGCAACAGGGTACTGTCTCTTACCGGCTCCGCGCGTTCCGAGTTTGGAGCCGACGATCCGCGCGTGCCGACGAACGGAACGGGTCGCTACTGGTCGTTCAATGTCGAGCGATGGTTGGAGTTCCCACTGCCCGCTAAGATGCAGTGGACGCTCATCGAGCGAAGTCCGCTCAATCCCCGAAGCCCGTAACGCATGCCCGCGCCGATCTCGTCGAAGGACGAAGTGCTCGATCGACTGATGGACACTTTTCGCGACAGGGGCTACGAGGGTGCGTCGCTGTCGGAACTGTCTGCGGCCACTGGGCTCATGAAGTCCAGCCTGTACCACTATTTTCCTGGCGGCAAGGAAGACATGGCCGAGCAGGTGTTGGCGCATATGGATCACATGCTGGAGACGAGTCTGTACGAGCCTCTCCGGTCGGCGCGTCAACCGGCGAGAAAGTTGAGCGCCATGCTCGATGCCATCGATGCGTTCTATGAAGGCGGGCGGAAGGCCTGCCTGCTCGAACGGTTGTGTGCCAGCGTGGATCGCGCGCGCTTTCGGCGCCCATTGCAGCGGGCCTTCACAACCTGGATGGATGCTGTGGAGGCACTCTGCGTTGAGGCCGGCCTATCGAAAGCCGTCGCGCGCGGCCGAGCCGAAGACTTCGTGATTCGCATCGAAGGGGCGCTCGTCGTGTGCGCCGGCACGGATGACTACAGCGTCTTCGCCCGAACCATCAAGAATTTGAAGGCCTCGGTATTGGCGCCGTGAGCGCGCCCGCCTGCAGCACTGGTTAGTACAAACTCAGCTGCGCAGCGTTCGAAGTACGCTCCGTTCGCGGAATGAACGTCTGTCGATGTGCGAAGCCATCGGCGTGCCGGATATCGACGTTCATCGTCTGCGGTACTAGCAGACGAACACGCTCGGCCGACAACGTTCGCCAATGCTCGTCCGTCAGCGGGCCTGTAAGGCGAATGGCCAGTACGGCATCGCGCGGAGCCGACGCAATGATCGCCTTCAGTGCGCGCTCGAGCGCGCAGGGATCCATCATGGCGTCCACCGCCAGTTCCTCTCGCAACATCGGCCTGGCGGGCAGCTGTCGAAAGTCCCAGCGTAGGTCCAAGCCGAGCCGCACCACCATAAAACCCTTCGTCTCGTCCGCCTCGGCAAACGATGTCCGCTCGAGTGAGCCCGGGTATAGCACCGGCGTTGTAATCGGACGTCGCTGCAGATCGGCCGTCAGCACTTGATGACGGTGGATGTGGCCTGAGAGCACCGCCGCGAATTCCTGCGGGACATCACGCAGCGCGATGACGTCGTCGGCAGTCCGGAAGGTAAAGTTTTGAGGCCCAACCGTCGCACCCTCGATGCAGTGATGGATGCAAAGGACGCGGTGCGCCGCAGGTGCACTTTGCCATGCAGTCTGTTCGAGTAGCTCAGAGAAACGCGCCCGAGCGTTGCGACGCTCGTATGGAAAACCCGAGAATGCGATGGCCGCGCCGCGGACATCCACGTGGAACGTCCGTGGGCGGTCAAAGATGTGCAGATTCGGGTGCGACGCGAAGTGTGTATGTGGCAAACGCGATCGCTCGTGATTGCCCGGAACGACGAACACTGGCACGCCGCGCTCCGCGAGGCGCCGAAGTGGTTCATATGCTTGATGCGCGACTGTCGGCGCGACGATGGGACGGTCGAAGACGTCGCCTGCGTGCACGACGACATCAACGTCTCCGGCGAATGCGGGTTCGAGCGCGGTCCTGTAATTGGCGAAGAAGTCGTGCCCCCGACGCCGTCGTTCGACTCGCGGACGAACGGGCAAGTCGAAGCCCAGGTGCGAGTCTGCCAGGAGAAGTATGCGGACGTCTGTAGTCACCAGCGAAAATTAGGCATGCCGGTGTTTGTTCGGTAGTACTCTATAAGAGACCTGCGCCCTTCGGCGGGCCTGTGACCGGGGAGGCACCGTCCGGGTTTGCCCTCCAGTTGCGTTAACTCGCAAACGCCCCGCACTTCAGACGCCGGAGAATCGTATGCCGTCCCGCTGCTTCACTCGATTAGGAGTCCTGGTTGCAACTCTCGCGCTCACCGCAGCGTGTCATGACGACGCGAGCGTCAATCCGCGGGTAGAACCCTTCGATGCCGCGGGCGCCCTGGCGAAGTTCGAGCCCGTGGCCGCCGTGCTCGATCAAGGCGTGTTCAAGTCGTTCTATGGTGCACTACCGGTCTTTGAACACTTCTTCCGCTCGGGTGACTCGTCTCCGGGAATTCCGCCGGGCGTATTGGGACAGACATTCGTGTACGATCCCACATCGAAATTGTATGTGGTCGACCAGCATGCGACTGGTGCGCCCGCGAATGGCGTGCGCTTCGTTCTGTACGCGTGGGAGCAGACGCAGCTTGCTCCGGCGTCTCCGCTAACACGCCTCGGATACGTCGATCTCGCTCCTGCAAACGGTGGCAATTCGGGCGAAGCGACACGGATCCTCATGGTGCGTGATGCGGGACAGACAGCCATCGCGGATTTCGTGGTCGCGCACGGCTTCACCGCGGATATACAGTCGTTCGGCATTGCTGGCTCGGCCACCGATGGAACGACGACGATGAACATCAGCCTCGATGGAACCCGGACCGCAGCGAACCCGCATCACCTTGTGTTCGATGTAACGCTCTCGTCACAGGCGCTGGGAATTCGCGCGGTCGAGCGACTTACATTCGATCAGGCCACCGCGGCGCAGGGAGAAAAGCTCGAGCTCAATTACGACGGACACACGCTGACGGACGAGAACGTCGGGAATGGGCTCGAGGTGAAGTACGATGGCGCGTTGTATTCGAACGTCGTGTTTGCAACGGGAGGTCAGGCGACGAAGTATCTCAAGCCCGATGGATCCACTCTCGCCGACCATGAGGTTGTCGACCTGAACGCCCTCCTCAATCGCGTCGTGTCGACGAACTTCTTCTGGATCGAGTTGGTCTGGCCTTGATGGTGATATGCGGGCGCATCGCAATGCGACGCGCCCGCTCCACCAACCGGCGTTCGACGGACTGCTCTACCCGACGACGTTGACCTCTACGGTCTGGAGACTCCAGCCCGCCGACTCGGCCTTTGTGTTGCGCTGCTGTATTGAGGCGCCCAGCTCCAGCGTCCCGGCGATCTGGTCAACCGGCGGCGCGAGCGCCGCGATGACCGTCGTTTTCGGACCCTGAATCGTCACGTCGGTGTAGTCGCCGAGTGGATACGTGAACACACGGAACTTGTAGGCAACGCTGGCGTTCAGCGTGACGTGGAACTCCACGAGATGCGTGTGGCCCGTCTTCACTCGATTGAACGCGATCTGAGCTCCTGGGTCAACGCCAGCTGGAAAGCCCGAGCTGAATAGCGCCTGTCCTGTTCCGGCCGGCCATGTTGGATCGACCATCATCGTGGAAAAGACGGTGAGGGAGCTCGATCCGACGATCGGCTTGGCGGGAGAGAGGAGGATGGGCGTCGCCACTGCGACGAGGCCACCGGTGGTGGTTCCGAGCGCTTTCGCCTGCTGCGCGGACGTCATCGCCGTGATCTTGGTCGAGCGCAGCTTCGTGACTGTAACGCCGAGCTTCGTGGCGACCGTGTTGGCCTGCGTATCCCGGGCGACCAGCTTTCGTGCGGGCATGTGACGAGGAGTTTGGCGTGAGTGCCGACGGCGTCGTCAGGCTGCGCGAAGATATCGAAGCCAGCTTCCGCGTCAACGTGACCGATGCGTTGAACGCGTTCCCCGCTGCTGTTACGATTACAGAGCACCTACGGTATCACAAGCGGAGCCATGACTGAGCCACTGCACCTCGCCGCGCCCGAGGATCACACCTTTCCCACGTTGTCGCCGCCGCAGATGGAACGCATCGCGACATACGGCCACACGCGGTCGGTCGTTCGTGATGAAATCCTTCTCGAGGCAGGAGCCCCCAGGACGCGTTGCTATGTCGTGACGCGCGGTTCAATCGAAATCGTTCGGCCGGCGCGCGACGGTGACGGGCTCATCACGGTCGATCATGTGGGCCAGTTTACGGGCGAGGTCAACCTGCTGTCTGGACGTCCGGGACTCGCGAGGATTCGCGTGCGGGAGGACGGCGAGGTCATCGAGCTCGAGCGCGCCGATGTACTCCGAATGCTTCAGACGGACAGTGAGCTGGGCGAAATCCTCATGCGCGCGTTCATCCTGCGTCGCGTCGCGTTGATCGCCAACGGCTTTGGTGACGTCGTGCTCATTGGGTCGACGCATTGTTCCGGAACACTCCGGGTGCGCGAGTTCCTCACGCGGAATGGTCATCCGTTCCATTCAATCGATCTCGACACTGATTCCGACGTGCAGGAATTGCTCGACCGATATGGCGTGGACGAACGAGATATTCCCGTCCTCATCTGCCGCGGCCACCTCGTCCTCCGCAACCCGTCGAACGAAGAGATCGCGGATTGTCTCGGCTTCAATTCCGCGATCGACCTCGAAGCGTTGCGCGACGTCATCATCGTCGGGGCAGGGCCATCCGGACTCGGCGCCGCGGTGTACGCGGCGTCGGAAGGACTCGACACATTGGTCATCGAGGACACTGCGCCTGGTGGCCAGGCCGGCTCGAGCTCGCGCATCGAGAACTATCTGGGTTTTCCAAACGGCATCACCGGCAATGAGCTCGCGGGGCGGGCGTATGTGCAAGCGCAGAAGTTCGGCGCCGGCCTCATCATCGCCAAGCGCGCGGCTCGGTTGCGATGCGATCGTAAGCCGTACGCCGTTGAAATCGAAGGTGGCCAGCGCGTTGCAGCGCGCGCGATCATCATCGCGACGGGTGCGGAATATCGTCGGCTCGACGTCCCGCGTCTCGGCGACTTCGATGGGGCAGGGATTTATTACGGCGCCACGTTCCTCGAGGCGCAGCTCTGCGGCGGCGACGAAGTCGTGGTCGTCGGAGGGGGAAATTCAGCGGGGCAGGCGGCGGTGTTTCTCGCGCAAACCGCGCGACACGTTCACGTGCTCGTTCGCGCGCGGGGTCTCGCCGAATCCATGTCGCGGTATCTCACGCGTCGCATCGAGGGCAATCCGGCAATCACGGTTCGCGCGCAGACGGAGATTGTCGAGCTCCACGGAAACGGACATCTCGAGGGCATCGACTGGCGTTACACGCCAACCGGCGAGGTTGAGCATCGCGACATCCGGCACGTATTCGTCATGACGGGCGCGGCGCCGAGCACGGAGTGGTTGGCGGGTTGTCTCGTGCGCGACGACAAGAAGTTCATCAAGACGGGCGCAGACCTGACGCAGGAAGAGCTGGTGGCTGCCGAGTGGCCGCTCGCGCGCGCGCCGCATACGCTCGAGACGAGTTTACCCGGTGTCTTCGCGGTTGGCGACGTAAGAGCTGGCAGCATCAAGCGCGTGGCGTCCGCGGTCGGTGAAGGCGCGGCGGTCGTGGCGCTCGTGCATCGGGCTCTTGCCGAGTGAGGGATTCGCTGTTTTCGGAATAGCGGGCTTGCCGATCGCAATCGCCTGAACGAGCTTCGCACAACCCCTCCAGAGACTCATCATGGCACCGTATAGTCGTCGCGAATTTACCAGGATGGCGTTGCTGGCCCTTCCTGCGGGCAAGCTGTTTACCGCGGCCCGTTTCATGGGCGCCGGCGAACGTGGCGCCGTACAGATAGGCCTCAACGTTCCGTATAGCTTCGGCAACAACGCCATGGGCGCCGACGAGGTGCTCAAGAATTGCGTCCAGCTCGGTGTTGGTTCGTTGGAGCTGCGCTCGCAACCGGTCGAGGCGTTCCTCGGCGCGCCGGTGGCGTCACCTCCGGCCCCTCGCACGGCCGACTCCGCGACGAAGGCAGCCGCGGCCGCGCTGCAGAAATCGTACGGGGAGCAACTGCGGCAGTGGCGGCTCGGCGCTGCGCCCGCGGGAGCAGCCGCCTTGCGTCGCAAGTATGAGGACGCCGGCGTCAAGATCGACATCGTGAAGTTCGACAACATCTATGGGATGGTGGACGGCGAGCTCGATTTCGCATTCTCGCTCGCGAAGGCACTGGGCGCGCGGGCGATCTCGTGCGAGATCTCGACGAAGGACGATGACTTGCGTCGCGTTGGGAGCTTTGCCGACAAGCACCAACTCATGGTTGGCTACCATGGACACACGAAGGTGACGCCTGCCATCTGGGAAAACGCGTTTTCGCTGGCCAAGCACAATGGCGCGAATGTGGACCTCGGGCACTTCATCGCCGGCAACAATTACTCGCCGGTGGAATTCATCAAGAAG